>JBKHIN010000004.1:0-28167 GCA_046538635.1 Alphaproteobacteria bacterium | reverse complement strand
AGCTTCAGAGCGCCTTTGTGGCCTTTGGTGAATCCTTCGTGCCTTTGTGTGAACCACTGGAAACCTGAAAGGCTACGACACCGCAATCCACCCCGCCAGCCACAGGCTGCCCAGGGCGTGGACGCCCAGCGTAGTCTTGATGGCCGAGATCATCTGATCGCGGTCGCCGATGTCGATGGCGTTGGCCGAGCGCAGGCCCAGCCCCAGCAGGATGGCGGCGCCGATCAGCCCCAGGACCGCGAGATGGCCGAGCGCGACAAGCATCAGGCAGGCCGTAAAGGCCACGGCGTTCATCGCCTTGTGCAGGACGCGGGCGCGTTCCACGCCCATCAGCACCACGAAGGTTTTCTTGGCCGTCCGCGCGTCCGCGTCGCGGTCGGGGATCTCGTTGATCAGCAGAATGTTGGCGACCCACATGGCCACGGGCAGCGACACCAGCACCGTCAGCCCGTTCCAGCCCCCCGTCTGGAGCCAGCTTGCCATCAGCACGGGCACCACGCCGAAGGTCAGCGCGATGATGGTTTCGGCAAAACCCCGGTAGCTGAGCTTCACCGGCGGCACATGGTGCAGCGCCAGCAGCCCCGCCAGCACGGCGCCGAACCCGGCGATGCCCCAGCCGTGGCGGGCGAGCAGGAAGAGGCCCGGAACGGCCGTCAGCGCCAGGAGCACCAGGGCAAAGATCAGCATCTCCCGGCGGCTCATGATGCCGTTCTGGATGAAGCGCGAGCCGCCGGAGAAGGGATAAATCCGGTCCGTGTTCACCGCATCGTTCCCCGTGATGTCGTCGTGCACGTCGTTGATCAGGTTCCCCGCGCTGTGGCCCAGCACCATGCACAGGAGGGCGAGCAGCGCCGAGGCCGCGTTCAGCGAGCCCGCCTGCGCCGCGCCCCATGCCGTGCCTACGATCACGGGCATGATGGAGGCGGTGAGAAAGGGCGGCCGTATGGCCAGCCAGTAGCGCATGATCCGTCCGGACAGATCGCTGCCGAAGGCTTCGGCTTCCGGCTCGCCCGGCTGGCGGAGATAGCCGCTTCCTGCCAGCGTGCTGCGCGGTGTGGTCGTGGTGATACTCATTCGCTTCCCCTGCCCCAAAGCCGTGCGTGACGTTCGAGTTCGGCTTCCGCCCGCCCCAAGCCGGCCTTGCGCGCCTCCCGGCCCATGTCCATTCCCTCGGCATGGACGAAGGCCACGTCGGTGACGCCGATGAAGGACATTATCTTGCGCAAATATGGCTCCTGAAAGTCGGAGGCCGGGTCGGCGGTATGGTAGTAGCCGCCGCGCGACGTGATCGCGAGGGCGCGCTTTCCCTCAAGGAGCCCGTAAGTGCCCTCGTTCCCGATGCCGAAGGTCCGCCCCGGGCGCGCCATGTGGTCGATCCAGGTCTTGAAGGGCGCCGGCACGGTGAAATTGTGCATGGGCATGGAGAACAGGAAAAAATCGGCCTCCTGCAGTTCGGCGATGTAGGTTTCCGAAGGCGCCAGCGCCGCCCGCATGGCCTCCGTGTGCTCCCCCGGCGGGAGGAACAGCGCATCCGCCCAGGCCTGATCGATGGGCGGGGGCGGGTCCCGCACGAGATCGCGGAACGTCACCGGCAACTCCGGCAGATATGTCTTCAGACGGCAAACAAAATCCGCCGCGAGTTCGCGTGACACCGCCCCCTTCAGGTGCGGACTGGATTCGATGTGCAACAGACGCATGCAAAACCCCCGGCCGCTAGCCGTCCTCCAAACTGCCGCAATTTCAAATAGGCGGCAACGGCGTTGCCGGGCGCAGCGCCGAATACAAAACTTGATTTAAAACAAGGAGGAGCCCGGAGCGCGGGGATACGGTGTCAGGCGTACCAGTAGGGGAATTCGCGTAACCGGGGTCCAGGACATGTCTGATGAAACCCTCTACAGCATCATCCGCAAGAGGGGCGTATCGCGCCGCAACTTCCTGAAATTCTGCAGCCTGACAGCCGCCTCGCTGGGGCTGGAGGCGCATTATGCGCAGAACATCGCGCACGCGCTGGAGACCAGGCCCCGCCTGCCGGTGATCTGGTTCCACGGCAATGAGTGCACCTGCTGCAGCGAGTCCTTCATCCGCTCCGCCCATCCGCTGATGAGCGACGTGGTGCTGTCCATGATCTCGCTCGAATATGACGACCTGCTGATGGCCGCCGCGGGCCACCAGGCGGAGGCCGCCGCCGAACAGGCGATGGAAAAATACAAGGGCGAATACGTGCTGGCCGTGGAGGGCGATGCGCCGCTGAACGAGGACGGCATGTATTGCTTCGTCGGCGGGCGGCCGTTTGTCGAGAAACTGCGCGAGGCGGCGGAAAACGCCAAATACATCATCGCCTGGGGCCAGTGCTCGTCCTTCGGCTGCGTGCAGCAGGCCAGGCCCAACCCGACGATGGGCCGGCCCATGTACAAGCTGGGCCTCGACAAGCCGCTCATCAACATTCCCGGCTGCCCGCCCATCGCCGAGGTGATGACCGGGGTGCTCAGCTACATCATGACCTTCGGCCGCCTGCCGGAATTGGACGGGCGCAACCGGCCGGTCATGTTCTACGGACAGCGCATTCACGACAAATGCTACCGGCGCGCCCATTTCGACGCCGGCCAGTTCGCCGAGGCCTGGGACGACGAGGGCGCGCGCAAGGGCTACTGCCTCTACAAGCTGGGCTGCCGCGGACCGACGACCCACAATGCCTGCGCCACGGTGAAGTGGAACAACGGCACGTCCTTCCCGATCCAGGCGGGCCACGGCTGCATCGGCTGTTCGGAAGAAAATTTCTGGGACCGCGGACCCTTCTACAAGCCCACCGACAAGGTGGAAGTGTTCGACACGGTGGCGAGCGCCGACACGGTGGGCAAGATCGCCGCCGGCGCGGCGGCCGCCTTCGTCGCCGGGCACGCGGTGGCCAGCGCGGTGCAGAGCGCGGCGGGCAAGCGCAAGGCCGATCTGCCGGTCAAGGAAACGGCCGATCAGGGCAAGGAGTAAGGGGAAGCGGTCATGGCCACGATTCAAACGCCCAACGGCTACACGCTTGACGACAGCGGCGAACGCATCGTCGTCGATCCCATCACCCGCATCGAGGGCCATCTGCGCATCGAAGTGAACGTGGACCAGGAAAACCGCATCCGCAACGCGGTCTCCAGCGGCACCATGTGGCGGGGCATCGAGATCATCCTCCAGGGCCGCGACCCGCGCGACGCCTGGGCCTTCTGCGAACGCATCTGCGGGGTGTGCACGGACGTTCACGCGCTGGCGTCGCTGCGCGCGGTGGAGGCCGCGCTGGGCATCACGATTCCGGAGAACGCCAACATCATCCGGAACATCATGCACCTGACCCAGTTCGCGCAGGACCATCTGATCCACTTCTACCATCTGCATGCGCTGGACTGGGTGGACATCGTCAACGCGCTGGAGGCCGACCCGGCGGAGACTTCCACGCTGGCGCAGAGCCTGTCGCCCTGGCCCAAATCCTCGCCGGGCTATTTCCGGGACATTCAGGCCAAGCTGAAGCGCTTCGTGGAATCGGGCCAGATCGGTCCGTTCACCAATGGCTATTGGGGCCATCCGGGCTACAAGCTGCCGGCGGAAGCCAATCTCATGGCGGTCGCCCATTATCTGGAAGCGCTGGATTTCCAGAAGGACATCGTCAAGATCCACGCCATTTTCGGCGGCAAGAACCCGCATCCGCACTGGATCGTGGGCGGCGTGCCGTGCCCCATCGTGGTGGACGACATCGGCTCCCAGGGCGTCATCAACATGGAACGCCTGAACCTGGTCAAGCAGATCGCTCAGGATACGGTGGAGTTCATCGATCAGGTCTATATTCCCGACCTGCTCGCCATCGCCTCCTTCTACAAGGACTGGACGAAGATCGGCGGCGGCCTGTCGAGCAAAAACGTGCTCTCCTATGGCGAGTTTCCCAAGACCGCCAACGATTACTCGCCGGAAAACCTGGAAATGCCGCGCGGCGCCATCGTCGACGGCAAGCTTCAGGACGTTCAGGACGTCGATCTTCTGGACCCGGACGAAGTGAAGGAATGGGTCACCCACTCCTGGTACAGCTATCCGGACGAGAGCAAGGGCCGGCACCCCTTCGAGGGCATCACCCAGCCCAATTTCGATCTGGGCAACGCCAGGGGGACGCGCACGAATATCGAACAGCTCGACGAAGCGCAGAAATATTCCTTCCTCAAGGCGCCGCGCTGGCGCGGCCACCCGATGGAGGTGGGGCCGCTCGCCCGCTACATCGTCGGCTATGCCCAGGGCCATCCGGAGTTCAAGGAACCGGTGGACATGGTGCTAAAGCATCTGGACCTGCCGCTGGAGGCAATCTTTTCCACGCTCGGCCGCACGGCGGCGCGCGGCCTCGAGGGTTCCTGGTCGGCGCACAAGCTGGTGCACTATGTGGACCGGCTGATCGAGAACGTGAAGAACGGCCAGGTGGCGACCGCCAATACCGAACTGTGGGAGCCGGAGAGCTGGCCCAAACGGGCCTCGGGCATCGGCTTCGTGGAGGCGCCGCGCGGTGCGCTCGGCCACTGGGCGACCATCGAGGACAAGAAGGTCAAGGCCTATCAGGTGGTGGTGCCGTCCACCTGGAACGCCTCGCCGCGGGACGCCGCGGGCAATGTGGGGCCGTATGAGGCGGCGCTGCTGGACAACACCCAGATCGCCGATCCCGAACAGCCGCTCGAAATCCTGCGGACCATCCACAGTTTCGATCCCTGCCTCGCCTGCGCCACGCATGTGCTGTCGGAGGACGACGAGACCCTGTCCATCGTCCGCGTGAGGTAAGGCGCCAGTCTGAGGGAGACGGATCATGGCCAGCGTCAGTGAGGGGAAATTCAGGGACGAGATCGACGAGCATCTGTCCGAGGACGCAAGGCTCGACCGGAGGCGTTATGTGTTCGAGCTGCCGGTGCGGCTCTATCACTGGATTCTGTTCTTCTGCATGATCGTGCTCATCGCCACGGGCCTGTGGATGGAATGGGCCTCACCCTCCACCTTCGGCCCGGCCTATCAGAAATTCTGGTTCGGCACCCTGCGCGAGATTCACATCGCCACCGGCTACGTTCTGGTCGCGGCCACGCTGGTGCGCATCTACTGGGCGTTCGTGGGCAATGTCTGGTCGCGCCAGATTTTCATTGTGCCCCTGTTTCGCCTGAAATTCTGGAAATCGGTCTTCGCGGTGATGCGGGAATATTCCTTCCTGGACCAGTCCCCGCCGCGCAAATGGATCGGCCACAACCCGCTCTCCCAGCTTTCCATGATGGGCTACATGATCATCCTGATCTTCACGCTCGTCACCGGGCTGGCGCTGGTGGGCCTCAATCAGGGGACGGATCACTGGGCCTCGATCCTGTTCGGCTGGCTGACGCCGCTGCTTGGCGGGCCCGCCGCCCTGGTCGCCTGGCATTCGCTGGGCATGTGGCTGAACATCGCCTTCATCATCATCCATATCTACATGGTGGTGCGCGAGGATGTGATGTCCCGCCAGTCGATCACCGAAACCATGATCCACGGCTGGCGCATGTACAAGGACGACAAGCCTTCGAAAACGGAGGAGGTCTGACGTGCCGCTCACCGGCCATGACGTCGTGGTGCTGGGTGTCGGCAACTCCCTGTGGGGCGATGACGGCTTCGGCGTCTGCGCACTCGACATGTTCGCCCGCAGCTACGAGGTGCCGGAAAACGTCACCCTGCTCGACGGCGGCACGCGCGGCCTTTACCTCACCCCCTGGATTCAGGGCGCCCGCCGCCTGCTGATGTTCGACGCCGTAGACCTGAAGCTGGAGCCGGGCACGCTCATCGAACTGGAGAAGGACGAAATCCCGCGTCTGGGCGGAACGAAGAAGATCGACCTGCACCAGATGAATCTCCAGGACATGCTCGCCACCGCGGACCTGATGGGCCGCCTGCCGGAGGACATGGCGCTGATCGGGGTTCAGCCCGTCACGCTGGACAATTTCGGCGGGGGCCTGAGCGATGAGGTGCGCGCAGCCATTGCCCCGGCTCTCGATCTGGCGGTCCGCCGCCTGCGGCAATGGGGCGTGGAGTTGCGCCCCAAGGCGCGCACGGCTTCCAGGGAGAAGGCGGTCTGGTTGTCACGCGAACACGGGAGGGCCCATGACGTCGCCGCTGATTGAGCGCCTGGGGAACGAATTCGGCTATCCCACACTCGGCCGGGAAACCATCGGCCCTTTCCTTTCCGGCGAGGGCGCGCGGGTGCTGTTCATTACCGGCGATCCGGAGAAACAAAGCCATACCAATGACGTCGCCGTCGTTCTGCCGGAGATCGTCAAGGCCTTCGGCGGCCGCCTCGAGGCGGGCGTGCTGGAGCGCGATCTCGAAGCGGAAGTGATGCCGGTGCTGGGCGTTCTCATGCTGCCCGCGCTGGTCTTCCTGCGCGATGGCCGCATGCTGGGCTTCCTTTCCCGCATGCAGGACTGGGACGTTTATCTGGAAAAGGTCGCTGAATTTCTGCACTCGGAAGGTCAGGCGCTGCCCGCTTTCGAGCTGAAGGGCGGAACGGCGGCCGGAAAGGCGGGAGCCTCATGAGCGGTCAGGGCGGTATCCGGACGAGCGGCGGCACCACCTTCTATTTCGGCGGGCAGCCGCAAAAGGCGAAACCGGACGATTCCGCAAAAGTGGGCGATTTCCTGTCTGCGCTTGCCGGGCGGGTGGATGCCTGTCTGGAGGGCCGTGCTTACGAAAAGCTGGCGGTCAGCGACACCGGGCTTTCGCCGGAAACGCTCGAGGACGTGCTGGGCGAGGGGGAAATCAAGCTCTGGATCCGCGAGCCCGGCTACGTCACCGAGGCGGTGGAATCGGTCATGCCCGGAATCTGGCGCCTGCGCAGGCGCACCGGGACCGGCGAGGCGGTCGAGGATACGGTCGACGTGGGCCCATTCCCCCGGGTGGTCGAGGAAGTGATGGACCGCGATACCGCTTCTGTCCTGAAGGCGGAGGCGGTGCCTGACGGCACGATGAGCGCCGGGCCCCTGCTGCACGAGATCGGCCACTACATGGCCGGAGACGATCCGCATACGATCGTTCTCACCAACCTGCCCATGATGCCGGAGGACATGGAGGCCCTGAACGCCGTTCTGGGCGAGGGGCCGGTGGCGGGCGGCTCGAAGGGCTACAGCACGACGCGCGTGCGCTCTACGCGTTACCGCCGCGTCTGGCGCACCAACTATCTGAACTCCGAAGGGCAGATGATCTACGACGCCATCGAGATTACGCGCGCGCCCCTGTCGCTGGCCGCGCCGCGGGAGGATATCGAGGACGGGCGCCGGCGCCTGGCCGACCTGATGAAGATTTACGCCTGAACCGGCTGCCGATGGACGAAGACACGGTTGCACGCATGGATGCTCTGGCCGCCGCCTACCGGACGGTGGATGAGCGCATGCGCGGCCTGCCGGTCCACAATCCGGCACTGTCCGTCGAAGTGGCCGCCTCCCGCCCGTGGCGGGATTCGCTTCTGGCCGTCCTGATCACGCCCTGGTGCATGAACCTGATCCGGCTGCCCGCCAGGCCGGGTGAGGAAGGCGCGGCTGCCGCCGGAACGGAGCGGGAATTCGATCTGCCCTGCGGCAGAAGCAAATTCCTCGCGGGCGATCCCGCCCTGTCGGAGCCCCACTGGGCGTGCTCCCTGTTTTCTCCGGTTCCGGATTTTCCCGATCAGGCGACCGCGCGCGCGGTGGCGGAGCGGATCATGGACGATCTTTTCGCCCCTGCGCGGGACGCGGAGGGGCAGGGCGGCCGCAAGCTGACAAGGCGCGAACTGATGCGCGGCGGCGCGCCCGGATGATCCGTGCGCTGTAACAGGAGGGAGGAGCCCGATGCGACGTGCCGTTGTTCCGGCTGTTTTCGCCGCGATGTCCGTCGCCTCCTGCGGCGGCGAGGACTCCTACGAAAGCAAAGTCAGCCGCGGCAAGGCGGTGTTCGAGGCCGAGTGCTCAAGCTGTCACGGGCCCACCGGCGGCGGCACCGCCTGGGGCGGCGATCTGCGCGCCAAGCTCAAGAAGGAATACAGCTACGCCAAGTTCTCGTCGATCGTGATGAGCGGCCGGACGCGGACCACGGAAACCGGCGAACGCAAGACGATGCCCCGCTTCGCCGGGCGGCCGGTGGTGAGGGAGAACCTCGAGGAAATCTATCTCTTCCTCAACGAGGAATCCTGGCCCCCCAATGCGGAGTGATGTTACGGAAGTTCCGCACACGTCCTGTGTGCGAGGCGGTCAGTTCAGCGCGGCCGCATCCGTATGCTTCTCCCCGTGCCCGATGCCCTTGTGGCATTCGATGCAGGTGGTGCCTTTCTCCCGGGCGACGCCGTGCATCATCTTCGCGGCCGGTTTCTGCTCTTCCAGGTCCATCGCCTCGATCAGATGGCAGCTGCGGCATGTCTGCGAATCATTCTCTTTCATCCGCGCCCAGACACTCTTGGCCATCTCCGCACGATGCTCGCGGTATTTCTCCACCGTGTCGAGCTTGCCGCGCATGCTGAGCCAGATATCGCGCGTGCCCTGCGTGGCCTTGGCCCACACCATCTTGTACCAGGGGTGGTGCGGGATATGGCAGTCGCCGCAGCCGGGCCGCACGCCCGAGGCGGTCTTGAAATGGGGCTGGTTCTGATAGGTTTCCTGCGGCCACGTCATTTCATGGCAGCTCACGCAGAATTCGTTCGTGCTCGTACTTTCGATCATGGAGGCGGAGATGCCGGCCACGCCAAGGCCAAGAATTCCGCCCAGCACCACGAAGCCGAGGATGGAAAGAATACGCCTGTTGAACATGACCCGCCGCCTTTCCTTTACACGTACACTAACTGCCGGGATGTGGCGTTTTCGACACAGTGTGCCGTTGATCTCAAAGGCCCGGTAATTCCGGCAATTTCTGACTTAGTCTCGTACAAAGCGCCCGGAATTATGTGATTTGAATCAAGTCTGCGAAAGAGGGCGGACTGTACTCTGTCCGCACGCGCCATCCGGCCTTTTCAAAGGGCTGCCGGTGCGTCGGGAAATGTCAGTAACTGTGAGGGGGCACCGATCGCGCCATGTTCGTTTCAAGTCGCTTTGCACCCAAAGCGCTGACTGCGCTCGCCGCGTTTGTCCTGTGCGCTTTCGTCGTTTGGAGTATGGCCTCGCCCCCGGCCGCGCGCGCCGAGAGCAAGGAGACCGATTCAAAGCTTTGCCTGGGATGCCATAACCAGCACCCCGTCAACCAAATCCTCAATTCGCCCCATGCCCAGCTGGCCGATCCCGAGACGCCCTTTTCCCAGGGCGGGTGTCAGACCTGCCACGGTGACGCCACCGAACACCTGAAAAATCCAGCGACTCATCCGCCGCGCACATTCGGCCCGGGGTCCTCCACGCCGGTGGAAAAGCAGAATGCCGTCTGCCTGGACTGCCATGAAAGCGACGCGTCTTCACACTGGACGGGCAGCACCCACGAAACGGCGGGTGTGGCGTGCACGAACTGCCATGAGGCGCATGCGCCGCTGCAGAAGGTGAAGAACCGCGAGAAGCAGGCGCAGGTGTGCTTCAACTGTCACAAGATCACGCGGGCGGAGATGCACCGCTTCTCCCATCACCCGGTGATCGAGGGCGAAGTGACCTGCGCGGACTGTCACTCCCCGCACGGCAGCTTCGGCGATTCCCTGCTCAAAAAGGCCACGGTGAACGAGACCTGCTACACCTGCCACGCCGAGAAGCGCGGGCCGTTCCTGTGGGAGCACGCGCCGGTGCGCGAGGACTGCACGATCTGCCACAGGCCGCACGGTTCCACGCAGGACGATCTGCTGGCCATGCGCGGCCCGCTGCTCTGCCAGCAGTGCCATTCGGCCACCTTCCATCCGGGCACGCTCTACAGCGGCGACGATGTCCAGCCGCTGGGCGCGGACACGCATGTGATCGCGCAGAACTGCCTGAACTGCCATTCGAAGGTTCACGGGTCGAATCATCCGACCGGTGTCCGGTTTACCCGCTGAGGGGAGGTCGAGATGTGTCGTTTGCGTAGTAAGTTGTATGCGTCCGCGTGCACGCTGGTGCTGGCCGCCGCCCTTCCGGCCGCAGCGTGGGCGGAGGATGCGGACGATGACGGCGCCTTCCGCCACATGGAGGTGGAGGCCGGCGCCGGGGTGGTGACGGAGGACTCCTTCAAGTTCGGCGAATATACCGGGCTGGAGGAGGACGGCGTCTTCGCCATCGGCAATGTGGAGCTCTATTACCGGGCGCCCTTCGACGGCGGTTCGGGTTCCTACTGGTCGCTCACCGGCTACGATCTGGGCCTGGAGAGCCGGGACATTTATGCCGAATTCGGCCAGCAGGGCCTGTTCAGCGTCGAAGCCTTCTATGACGGGACGCCGCATTATTTCTTCGACGACGCGCTGACGCCCTATCGAGGCGTGGGCTCGGACAATCTCACCCTGCCGGGCTTCTGGGTGGCGGATAACAACATCTCCGGCTTCACCCAGCTCGACGCCGCCAACCAGCCGCTGGAATTGTCCATTCAGCGCGACAAGTTCGGCGCCACCTTCAATGTCGCGCTCAGCGATCACTGGTATCTGCATGCGGGCGCCCGGCAGGAGCAGAAGGAAGGCACGGACCGCATCTGGGGTATTTTCGGCACCAATGGCGGCAATCCGGCCTCCGTGGTGCTGCCCGAACCGATCGACTGGCAGACCACAAGGATCGAGGGCGGTTTCGGCTACAAGAGCAAGCGCCTGCAGGCCAACGTGGTTTACGAGGCCTCCATCTTCAACAACCGGAACCGCGCGCTGACCTGGATCAACGCCTATAGCAGCTCTCCCGGCTCGCCGTGGGATCCCGATATCGGCTATCCGGACCAGGGCCGGATGTCGCTGCATCCGGACAATCAGGCCCACAGCGTGACCTTCACCGGCGCCTACCGCTTCTCGAAGGCCACTCGGCTGAGCGGCCAGTTCCGCTATATCGACTCCAGCCAGGACGAAACCCTGCTCCCCTACACCGTCAATCCGGGGGACCTGTCGGTGCCGTTCGCGCTGCCGCGAGACTCGGCGGAGGCGCAGATCACGAATATAAGGGGTGACGTCAAGCTGGTTTCGCGCCTCTCGAAACGCTCCACCCTGCGCCTCTCCTATACCTATGACGACCGGGACAACGAGACGCCGCGCGATATCTTCCTGCGGGTGCCCAACGATACGGCCGACCAGGGCAGTGTCTTCACCAGCCTGGCGCGCCTCAACCATCCCTTCAGCTTCCGGGAGCACGAGGCCGACGCCTCGGTCAGCTACCGGGTCTCGAACTGGCTGAATCTGGACGGCACCTACAGCTGGGAGACGGTGGAACGCACCTTCCAGGACGTCACCGACACCACCGAGCACAAGGGCGAGATCAAGGCCAATCTGCGCCCGGGCGGCTATGCGGGCGGGCGACTCCAGGGCTGGGTGGGCGTTTCCTACGCCTCGCGCAGCAATGACGGCCGCCAGACCAACCGGGGGCACCTGACCTCACATACGGCACTGTTCCTGGCAGGCGAGGCGCCGGATCCGGTGTTCGGCCTGAAATTCGAAAACCATCCCGAATTGCAGCCCTTCCACACCGCGGGGCGGGATGAAATCGCCGTCGACGCCTCCTTCACCTTCCTGCCCAGCGACGACACGTCGGTGACGCTCTACGGCAAATGGGCGGACGCGGATTTCGACGACTCCGAGCCGCTCGTCCAGTCGACGCTGGGCCTGCGGGAGCAGGACAATCTGCAACTGTCCGTGGACGGCACCTGGAGCCCGATGGAGCGGACCCAGCTGTTCGCCAACTACACCTACGAGAATTTCAACCGCCTCGTGGTCAACCACGAGTTCCGTCCGTTCCCGCCGCTGGACAGTCCCGTTCAGGCGAGTCAGCGCTGGAGCCAGGACGTGGAGGATGAGATTCACTCCGTGGGCGCCGGCTTCAAGTGGAAGACGGAAAGCGGACGCTTCGGCCTGAAGGGCACCTATAATTTCCACCTGGCCGAAACCAGCTATGACATCGCGGCGGGCTCTGAATTGTCCTTTGCGCCCTATCCGGTGATCGAATCACAGCGACACCGGGTGGACGTGAAGGCGGACTTCAAGATCACCGAAACGCTCAAGACGCGGGTGGCTTATATTTTCGAGGATCTGGACACGGCGGACTGGGCCTATGACGGCATCCTGCAGGACAGCACGGGCTCGGTCCTGACCACGGGCCACCAGCCGTTCGATTACAGCGTCCACGTCATCGGTCTGTCCGCGATCAAGAAGTTCTGACGCGAATTCCTATATTAAGAAAGGTTGCCGGTTTCATTGTGACCGGCAGCCGCGTCAGCAAATCAGGGAGTTCGACCATGCGCGTTTCACATTTCCTGGGCGCCGCGATCTGTGCGGGGGCCCTGGTTCTCGCGGGCAATGCGGTTTCGGAAGAAGCATCGGACGAGCCGGAACGCGAGCCCTCGGCCGAGAACGGGGAAGCGCTGTTCACCGAGCGGTGCTCGGTCTGTCATACGGGCGCCGTCGCCCCGGCGCCTGCCGATCTGGGCAAGCATGATGCCGAAACCTTCGACAAGAAGGTGCAGGAACACGCAGAGGTCGGCGCCTTCGACGGGCTGACGGCGGAGAACCTCGACGACATCTACGCCTGGCTGCAGACCCAGGCGGCGGAATCGTCAGAATAACAAGTTCGGCGCAAGGCGCCGCGCGGCGTCGGCGCCAGGCTCACTCCATCCCGCCCTGATAATCGGCGGGCGTTTTCGCCTTCGTGCCGTCGTCCGCCGCCTTTTTCCCGTGCTGCCACTGCCCGGTCTTCTTCAGGGCGTCGGCCACTTCGGGCGGCATGTAGTTCTCGTCGTGCTTGGCGAGCACCTGGCTGGCCTCGAACACATCGTCCGCGCGCAGCGTTCCGGTCGCGACAATGCCCTGGCCTTCCCGGAACAGGTCGGGCAGGAGCCCCGCGAACTCCACCTTGTAGGCGGCCGCGCCGTCGGTGACGCCGAAGCGCACCAGGCCGCCGTCCAGCGTCTCCACGCTGTCTTTCTGCACCAGGCCGCCGATGCGGATGGGCTTTTCCGGGCGGGTTTCCAGCGCGGCCAGTTCGCTGGGGCTGTAGAAATAGGTCATCGTGCTCTCCAGCGCCGTCAGTACCAGGGCCACGGCGGCGCCGAAGACCATCAGCGCCCCCGCGACCAGCGCCAGCCGTTGCTGCTTCTTGCTCATCGATTCCCTCCGCCTCACTCGACCGGCGCACCGGTGCTGCGTGTGCGTTCCCGCTCCAGCTTTTCCACCAGTTGCCGCGCCCGGCGGTAGCGGCGCAGGCTGTGCAGCCCCACCGCCAGCCCGGCGAGAACCGTCACCGCGTAGGACGGCCAGACATAGGCCGCATATCCGCCCATGGAGAAAAATTCGCTCATGACGGCACCTCGCCCAGTTTGCCGCCTGCAGGGCGGCGGTGCGGCACGTTGGCCTCCGCCACGCGGTCCTGCTGGAGCCGGTGCAGACGCCGCTCCAGAACCTCGGTGCGCATCCGCAGCAGCAGGAGCGCCGCGTAGAGCGCCATGTAGGCCACGCCCATCACCAGCAGGGGGGTAAGGAAGCTGGAGTCGATGGTAATGGTGCCGTCCAGCCGTGTGACGCTGGCCGGCTGGTGCAGGCTGTTCCACCAGTCCACGGAAAACTTGATGATCGGCACATTGACGAAACCGACAATCGCCAGGATTCCCGCCGCCCGGGCCGCGCGGTGGGTGTCCTCGATGGCCTGCCACAGCGCGATATAGCCCAGGTAAAGAAAGAACAGCACCAGCACCGAGGTCAGCCTGGCGTCCCACACCCACCAGGCGCCCCACATGGGCTTGCCCCACAGCGAGCCCGTAATCAGCGCCAGCAGGGTGAAGGCCGCGCCCACCGTGGCCGTCGCCTTGGCGGCCACGTCGGCCAGCGGATGTTTCCAGACAAAGCCGACAATGCTGGAGACCGCCATCACCGTGTAGCAGAACATGGCCATCCAGGCGGCGGGCACATGCACATACATGATGCGCACCGTGTCGCCCTGCTGATAATCGGGTGGCGAACTGAACAGCGCCAGAAAGAAGCCGGCGCCCAGCAGCACGAAGGCCGCGCCGAACAGCCAGGGCTGCAGCTTGCGCGCCGCGTTCTCGAAACGGAGCGGATTAGCGTATGCGTAGAACCAGTTCAAACCTGCACTCCCGGCGGGCGGCCCCTGTGTCTTCCCGTCCAATATATGAAGCCCCCGATCCGGGACCAGCGGCAGTTTCGGATGATCCCCGCCGCGGTTCAAGCTTCGCACTGCCGCAGGCGGATGATGCGCAAGGAGACGGGGAGCGGCTTTGATTCAGGTCACATCGCGCCGCTTCCGTCGCGCTATTGTAACGGACGGCCTGCCGCCTGTTCCGCAAGGCCGCAGGGGGCGATTTCCGCGTGCCTGGCGCCGGCGGAACTCCTATATTCGAGGCCAATTGCCCAGCCGGAACCCTCGCCGATTCTGCGGTTGCCGGCCGATCCAGCTTGAGGTGACATGAGCGCTGAAATCGGACTTTTCGCCCTCATCCTCGCGTTTCTGCTGTCGCTGGTGCAGGCCGCGGTGCCGCTGGCGGGCGCGGCCCGGAATGACGGCGCCCTGATGGGGGTGGCGCGGCCCGCCGCAATCGGCCAGTTCGCCCTGATCCTGATTGCCTTTCTGTGCCTGGGCTACGCCTTCGCCACCTCCGATTTCACGGTGAAGACGGTCGTCGAAAATTCCCATTCCGCGAAACCGCTCATCTACAAGATCACGGGCACCTGGGGAAACCATGAAGGCTCGATGGTGCTCTGGGTGCTGATTCTGGCGCTGTTCGGCGCCTCGATGGCGCTGTTCGGCGGCAATATTCCGCGCGCCCTGCTCACGCGCACGCTCGCCGTTCAAGGCATCGTGGGCGCCGCTTTCCTGGGTTTCATCCTGTTCACCTCGAACCCCTTCGCGCGGGTGTTACCGCCGCCCGCGGACGGGCAGGGGCTCAACCCGCTGCTTCAGGACCCGGGGCTGATCATTCATCCGCCCTTCCTCTATCTGGGCTATGTGGGTTTTTCGATCGTCTTTTCCTTTGCCGTAGCCGGGCTGCTGATGGGCAAGGTGGATCAGGCCTGGGCGCGCTGGGTGCGGCCCTGGGCGGTGGCGGCGTGGAGTTTCCTGACCGTGGGCATCGCGCTGGGGTCCTGGTGGGCCTATTACGAACTGGGCTGGGGAGGCTGGTGGGCCTGGGACCCGGTGGAGAACGCCTCCTTCATGCCCTGGCTGATCGGCACGGCCCTCCTGCATTCGGTCATCGTGCTGGAAAAACGCGGCACGCTGAAAAGCTGGACGGTGCTGCTCGCCATTCTGGCCTTCGGCTTCAGCCTCATCGGCACCTTTCTGGTGCGCTCAGGGATCCTCACCTCGGTCCATGCCTTCGCCGTCGATCCGGAACGGGGCGTCTTCATCCTCGTCATTCTGGCTGCGGCCATCGGCGGGTCGCTCGCGCTGTTCGCCATGCGCGCGCCCACGCTCACCCCCGGCGGCACGTTCCGGCCGGTCAGCCGCGAGGGCGCCATCCTCTTGAACAATCTGTTCATGGTGTGCGGCTGCGCGGTGGTGTTTCTGGGCACCTTCTATCCCTTGTTCGTGGACGCCATGACGGGTGGCAAGATTTCCGTCGGGCCGCCCTATTTCAACCTGACCTTCGTGCCCCTGATGGTTCCCATGCTGATCGCTCTGGGCGTGGCGCCGCTCCTGCCGTGGAAGAGTGCGGACCTGGCCGCCGTGGCCCAGCGCATCAAATGGGCGTTTTTCCTCACCGTCGCCGCTTCCCTGATCGCCGTCTGGATGTTGTGGGGCGCCGGTCTGGCGCTTTCCGCCGCGGGCGTGGGGCTCGCCGTGTGGGTGACCGCGGGCACGCTCACCGACGTGGCGGAGCGCACGAAGCTGTTCCGGGTGCCGCTCCGGCAAAGCTGGTCGCGGGCGGCGGGCATGCGCGGCTCGGTCTGGGGCATGGCGGTGGCCCATCTGGGCATGGGCCTTCTGGTGCTCGCCATTACGGGCGTGTCGGCCTGGAAGCAGGAGCGCGTGCTGACCATGCAACCGGGCCAGACCATTGAATTCGCGGGCTATCAGGTCAAGCTGCTCGATGTTACGATGGACCGCGGTCCGAACTACACAACCCAGAGGGCGGCTTTCGCCTATGGAAAGGACGCGCCCGTGAAAAAGGTCGCCGCCGAGCGCCGCTTCTACCCGGTGCGCGAGATGCAGACGACCGAGGCGGGAATCCGGACCAGCCTGACGGGCGACCTCTATCTCACCGTGGGCGACCGGCATGGAGACCGGGGCTGGGCCGTTCATGTATATTCGTATCCGCTGGCGCCGTTCCTGTGGATCAGCGCGGCGATCATGGTGCTGGGCGGCGCCATCGCGGTGACGGACCGGCAGGCGGCCGTGCGGCGGCGTGATGCGGCGCATGCGACCGCCGCGGCGGGCTCCGCCGCGCCCCAAACGGCAGGGTGAAGAAAATGAAGAAGCTCGTATATCTCGCACCGCTCGGCCTCTTTCTGGCGGCTCTGATCTATTTCGCCGTGGGCCTGACCATGGACCCGAGCAAGCTGCCCTCGACGCTGATCGACCGGCCGGCGCCCGAATTCGCGCTGCCGCCCATCGAGGGCAAGGAAAAGGGCCTGGCCTCGGAAGACCTGCAGGGCGAGATTTCGCTGCTCAATGTCTTCGGCTCCTGGTGCCCGGGCTGCCTGGCCGAACATCCCATGCTCATGATGATCGCCAACAGCGGCGCCGCGCCGCTGCACGGCCTCAACTGGAAGGACAAGCCGGGAGCGGGCGCCGCCTGGCTGGAGCGTCACGGCGACCCCTATGTCCGCATCGGCGACGATGCCGCGGGCCGGGTGGCCATCGATCTGGGCGTGACCGGCGCGCCGGAAACCTATGTCATCGATGAGGAAGGCCGCATCCGCTACAAGCATATCGGGCCCATCACCGGGCCGGTCTGGCGGGAGACCCTGCGGCCGTTGATCGAGAAGTTGCAGAAAGACGATGAAAAGCCTGTGGATCCTGCTGCTGACGAGTCTGAGCCTACTGGCTGAACCGGCGCTCGCCGTCCAGCCCGACGAAATGCTGGACGATCCCGCGCTCGAGGCTCGGGCCCGCGAAATCAGCAAGGGGCTGCGCTGCGTGGTCTGCCAGAACGAGAATATCGACAGTTCCAATGCGCCGCTGGCGCGGGACCTGCGCCTTCTCGTGCGCGAACGCCTGAAGGCGGGGGATTCGAACGAAGAGGTCATCGATTTCGTGGTCGCGCGCTATGGCGATTTCGTCCTTCTGCGCCCGCCCGTGCAGCCCTCCACCTGGTTCCTGTGGTTCGGACCCGCGCTCTTCGTGCTCGCCGGAGGCACCCTGGCCTTCCTTTTCTTCCGTACACAAAGGGAGTCTGCGCCAGCCCCGCGCCCGGCGCTGAGCGACGAGGAAAAACGCCGCGTTGAAGAACTCGTCGGCGGCGCCGGCGGCAAGGGGGAAAACGCCTGATGTTCTGGATCATCGCCGGCCTGATGGCGGCGGGCGCGCTGGCGCTCGTCCTGCGCACGCTCACCGCCCGCCAGAGGGGAGAAACCGAAACCGGATCGGAGGAGGTGGACGTCTACCGCGCCCAGCTTGCCGAACTGGAGCGGGACGTGGCCTCCGGCATGGTCCCGGCGGAGGACGCGCAAGCCTCCCGGGCCGAGATCGAGCGGCGTCTTCTGCAGGCGGATGAACGGCGGCGGCAGGCGGAGGCCGCTCCCGGTTCCATTCCGGCGGAGGCAGCGCGGCGGCGCATGGCGGCGGTGATCGCCGTGATGATCGTTCCCGTCGCCGCCGCCTTTCTCTATCTGGCGCTGGGCCATCCGGGCGGTACTGGCACGGCGCAGGCGCCCCGCCAGGCAAGCGCCGTTCCGGGCGGCGGGCCGGGGCAGAGCGCTCAAAGTGCTCCGGCCATGCAGGGCGAAGACGCTCCCGCCCTCGATGCGCTGGCCCAACGTCTCGAAAAACGCCTGAAACAATCGCCGGAAGATGCGCGCGGCTGGGGCCTTTTGGGCCGCACCCGCTCCGTGCTGGGACAATATGAAAAGGCGGCGAAGGCCTACCGCAAGGCGGTGGCGCTCGAGCCTGGCGAGGCGGAGCTGCAATCGGGCCTGGGCGAGGCGCTGGCCCTGTCAAACGATGGGCAGGTGACGCCCGGCGCGCTTCAGGCGTTCCAGCGGGCGCACGCCCTCGATCCCTCCGATTCGGCGGCGCGCTTCTATCTGGGCATGGCCGACTATCAGCAGGGCAGGCTCCGCGCGGCCCTCGATGCCTGGGTGGCGCTGGAGAAGGACGCCCCGGCGGACGCTCCCTGGCTTTCCGACCTGCGCAGTCAGATCGAAACCCTCGCCCGCCAGCTTGGCGAGGACCCGAAAAAGCTGCTGTCACAGGGCAGCCGGCCGGCCTCCCCGCCGGAATCGGCGTCTGCGTCCGCTCCGGCCGCTGCTCCCGGTACGCAGGCGCAAACGCCGCCCGCCGGACGGCCCGGCCCCTCGGCCGCCGACATGAGCGCCGCCTCGGAGATGAGCCCGGAGGACCGGCAGGCCATGGTTCAGGGGATGGTTTCCGGCCTCGAGGCGCGGCTGGAGGAAAATCCCGATGATCCGCAGGGCTGGCGCATGCTGGCCCGCTCCTATCGGGTGCTGGGCGAGCCGGAGAAGGCAACCGAAGCGCTCCGGCGCCTGGCCGAACTCCGCCCGGAGGACGCGTCCGCACAAGGTGAATATGCGCTGTCGCTGGTTCAGCGCGACCGGACGAAGGGGGGACGGCTTTCGGCGGAAACGGTCAGGGCGCTCAGGAACCTGTTGCGTCTCGACGAAAACAATGCACAGGCGCTCTTCTTTCTGGGCAGGGCCGAGGCCGAGCGCGGCAACCGCGAACAGGCCGAAACCCACTGGCGGCGCCTTGTGCAACACGCGCCGGAGTCGGAGCCCTTGCGCAAGGAGGCGGAGGCGTTGCTGAATTCGGGGTCAGGCGGGATCGAATGACCGCCGGATAGACGCGGGCCGGCCCCGCATGGCAGGACCGGCCCGGCAAAATTCGCTCTTATTCTTCTTCTTCTTCGAGGTCTTCAGCCGGTGCTTCGGTTGGGTAGCCGTCGGGATGGGCCACGGTCTTCATGCCCTCCTCATAGATGAATTCCGGCTCGTTCTGGAGCTGTTCCGCGGTCACCGCGGGCAGCAACACCAGGTCGCGGCCCAGATCCAGCTGTCCGCCCTCGGGCGAAACGCTGACCAGCTTGCCCAACATGACGGGCTCCTCGGTGCCTTCCATCTCGCCCTCGGCGCCTTCGGGCTCCTCGCCCTCTTCCGGGAGCGGTTCGGGCTCCTCGCCCGCGGCATCCTCCGCCGGGGGCTCCTCCGGGAACAGTTCCAGCACGACGGCTTCGGGATTGCCGGCATCGTCGAGGACCACGTCGAAGACGATGCCCAGAATGTTACCGTCCTTGCCCTCCGCGAGCAGATCCACATAGTCCGCCGGGTCCACCTCTGCCAGCGGAACCGGATTCGATTCGGCAGGGGGCGGCGCTTCCTCCTGCGCCACTGCCGCGACCGGCGAAAGAGACAGCGCCATCGCACCCGCCAACATGCACGTCACCATACGGTTCATTACTTACTCCTTTGTCCTTGAAGGCCGTGGGAAGAGACGCAGCGAGCCCGGGGTCCGGCCTCCCCTGGGACACTCTAAAGCAGTCCAAATACTGCCGAAACCGTTTTCGCGTTGCGTCTTGGCTCCTCCTCAAACCCTGTGGTTTGCGTGGCGCAATGCGCTCATCGCCGGCCGGGCGAAGGTGGCAGCAGGGCGGGAAGGCTAAACGGAAACGGAAACCGTCTTCTGGTTGACGAATTCCTTGATGCCCAGTTCGGAAAGCTCCCGCCCGTAGCCTGAGGCCTTGACGCCGCCGAAGGGCAGGCGCGGGTCGGAGGCCACCATCGCGTTGATGAAGGTGCATCCCGCCTCGATCCGGTCGGCGGATTCCGACATTTCCTTCGGGTTCGTGGTCCAGATGGCCGAGCCCAGGCCGAAACGGCTGGCGTTGGCGAGCTCGATGGCGTGGTCGAAACTCTCTGCACGGAACAACAGCGCGACGGGTCCGAACACCTCCTCGCGGAAGGCGGGCGCGTCTTCCGGAATTTCCGCCAGCACCCCGGGTTCGAAGAAATATCCCTTGCCGTCCCGCGGCTTTCCGCCGGTGAGCAGCTTCGCGCCCGCGTGCACGCTGTCCTCCACCTGCGCGGTGACGTCGTCACGGATCTGCGCCATGGCGAGCGGGCCGATATCGGTGCCGTCGCTCATGGGGTCGCCCACGTTCAGCGCCGCCATGCGTTCGGTGAAATCCGTCTCGAACCGGTCATAGATGTCCTTGTGTACGATGAAGCGCTTGGCGGCGATGCAGGACTGTCCGTTGTTGATGTTCCGTGCCGTGACGGCCGTGTCCAGGGCCTTGTCATAGTCGGCCGACGGCATGACGATGAAGGGGTCGGAACCGCCCAGTTCCAGCACCGTCTTCTTGATCTGCGCGCCCGCGGTCGAGGCGACGGAGGCGCCCGCCGGTTCGGAGCCCGTCAGCGTCGCGGCGCGCACGCGCCTGTCCTTCAGGATTTTCTCCACCGCCGGAACGCCCACCAGCAGGCTCTGGAAAACGCCTTCGGCGAAGCCCGCCTCGCGCAGCACCTCCTCGATGGCCAGCGCGCAGCGCGGCACGTTGGAGGCGTGCTTCAAGAGGCCCGTATTGCCCGCCATCAGGGCCGGGGCGGCGAAGCGGAATACCTGCCAGAAGGGGAAGTTCCAGGGCATTACGGCCAGCACCGGGCCGAGGGGCAGATGGCGCACGAAACTGTGGGAGGCCTCGGTGCGGATATGTTCGTCCTTCAAAAACCGCTCTGCATTGTCGGCGTAAAAGCGGCACACCCAGGCGCATTTTTCGGCTTCCGCGACGGCGGCCTTGTGGGTCTTGCCCATTTCCTCCGTCATCAGACGGCCCCAGTCCTTCTTGCCGCGTTCCAGAATGTCCGCCGCCCGGTGCATCTTCTCCGCCCGCTCGGCGAAGGATGAGTGCCGGTGCCGCTCGAAGGCGGATGCCGAACGCTCCAGCGCCTCGTCGAGTTCCGCCTCGCTCAGCGGCTGGAATTCCTTCAGAACTTCCTCTGTTGCCGGATTAATGCTTTGAATTGCCATGGCGCCGTCCTCCTGCGTTGGTTCGTCCGGGCACGGGCGGGCGGTCTCAGCCCACCACGTTGCCCTGGGCCGGAATCGGCTGTT
Organism: Alphaproteobacteria bacterium; assembly: GCA_046538635.1. Lineage (GTDB taxonomy): Bacteria > Pseudomonadota > Alphaproteobacteria > JAJFIK01 > JAJFIK01 > JBKHIN01. The sequence goes on along the minus strand of JBKHIN010000004.1, from coordinate 6,820 downwards.
CCTTCAACATGCGCGCGAAATGCATGAGGTTCCAGGCCAGGATGCGCGTATGGCGCTTCGTGAACTCATTGTCCTGTCCCGCGTCGAGATAGGACGGCCCGGGACCTGCCTCGCCCACCCAGTATGCGTCGACCTGGGGCGGAACCGTGAAGCCGATATGCTGCAGCGAATAAATCAGCGAGCGGCACACATTCTTGCCGCCGTCCTCATTGCCGGTGGCGATCACGCCCGCCACCCTGTTGTAATAGATGTACTGGCCCTTGTCGTTCCGGTCTCCGCTGGTGGCGTAAAGGCGCTCGACCGCCTTGACCGCGATGGAGGAAACCTCGCCCAGCCAGATCGGCGTGCCGATCACGAGAATGTCGGAATCCATCACGCGTTCGTAAATTGCGGGCCAGGTGTCGCCGTGCCCCATGTCGCGTTCGATGCCGTGCCCGATGGGGTGGTCGGCCAAACGGATGGTTTCGGTGGCCACGCCTTCGGCCTCCATGATCTCCCTCGCCCGGTCGATCAGCCCCTGGGTATGGGAGGTTTCGGGACTCTTTTTCAGCGTGCAGTTCAGGAACAGCGCATTCATCGGACTCGACTCCTCCCGTGACTGTGTGAAAACGGCAACCGGGGAACGTTGCCGGGGCTTTTTGAGTTATCATTAAAGACCAACGCTTCCCAGATCGAATGGTTCGGAGCACAGGGAGACCCGGATGGCCAACGGATTGAAAGCGTTCCGCCGCCGCATGTTCAGCGCCCCCCTGATGCGGCTGTTTCGCGGCCTGCTGCCGGAAATGTCCGGAACGGAACAGGCCGCGCTGGAGGCGGGCACCACCTGGTGGGAGGCGGAACTGTTCGCCGGCAATCCGGACTGGGCGCGCTACCGCAATATGCGGACGCCCGAATTCTCCGCCCGCGAGCAGGCCTTTCTCGACGGCCCCGTGGCCGAGGTCTGCGAAATGCTCGACGACTGGGACATTGAATTCCGCCGGCGCGATCTGCCGCAGCACATCTGGGATTTCTTCAAGGAAAAACGCTTCTTCGGAATGATCATCCCGGAAAAGTATGGCGGGCTGGAGTTTTCCGCCTACGCCCATTCCGAGGTGGTCAAGCGCATTTCCACCCGCTCGGCGACGGCGGCGGTGACGGTCATGGTGCCCAATTCGCTGGGCCCGGGCGAATTGCTGCTGCAATACGGCACGGAAGAGCAGAAGGAGAAATATCTGCCCCGGCTGGCGCGCGGCGAGGAAGTGCCCTGTTTCGCCCTCACCGGCGAGGATGCGGGTTCCGACGCCTCGGCCATGACCGACGAGGGCGTGATCTGCCACGGCGAGTGGAAGGGCGAGCGCGTGCTGGGCATGCGGCTCACCTTCGAGAAGCGCTACATCACGCTGGGGCCCATCGCCACGCTCATGGGCCTGGCCTTCAAGCTGCGCGACCCGGACCATCTGCTGGGGGACGAGGAGGATCTGGGCATCACCGTCGCCCTGATTCCCACCAACACGCCCGGCATCGAATTCGGCAACCGCCATTACCCGTCGAGCATCGCTTTCCAGAACGGCCCCCTTCGGGGCAGGGGCGTGTTCGTGCCGCTGGATCACATTCTCGGCGGCGAGCGGGAAATCGGCCAGGGCTGGAAAATGCTGATGGGCGCGCTGGCGGCCGGGCGCGGGATTTCCCTGCCCTCGCTTTCCACCGCGGCCTGCCAGCTTTCCGCGCGCACCACGGGCGCCTATGCCCGCGTCCGCCGCCAGTTCCATCTGCCCGTGGGCAAGTTCGAGGGCGTGCGCGAGGCCATGGCGCGCATCGCCGGCAACGCCTATCAGCTGGAATCGGCGCGGCGCTTCACCATGATCGGGCTCGACGAGGGCGAAAAGCCCGCCATTGTCTCGGCGATCATGAAATATCACGCCACCACGCGCATGCGCGAAGCCGTTAACGACGCGATGGACGTGCACGGCGGCAAGACCATCTGCGAAGGACCGAAGAATTATCTGGGTACGATCTATCGTGCCATTCCCGTGGGCATTACGGTGGAGGGCGCGAACATCCTGACACGGAGCCTGATCATTTTCGGCCAGGGGGCCATCCGCTGTCACCCCTATCTCACGCGCGAAATGGAAGCGCTGGCCGAAGACGACCGCAAGGCGGGCCTGCGGAAATTCGACGAGGCGGTCAGCGCCCATCTGGGCTATCAGTTCGCCAGCATAGGGCGCGCCTTCTGGCGCGGGCTGACGGGCGGGGGCCCCGTGCCCTCGCAGGCCCGGGAACTCAAACCCTATTACCGGCGCATCGCCCGGTACAGCGCCGCGCTCGCGCTGCTTTCCGAGGCGGCGCTGGGCATGCTCGGCGGCGCCCTGAAACGGCGCGAGAGCCTGTCGGCCCGCCTGGGCGACGTCCTGAGCGAACTCTATCTGCTCACCGCCGTCCTCCGGCGCTACGAGGATGACGGCCGCCCGCGCGAAGACCTGCCTTTCGTGCGCTGGTGCTTCGAGACCGGGCTTTACCGGGTGGAACGCAGGCTGGATGAAACCCTGCGCAATTTCCCCGGCTGGTTCGTCTCCGGCATTGTCCGCTTTCTGATTTTCCCCATGGGCAGGCACCGCAAGCCGCCGCGGGACAAGCTGATGAACAAGGTGGCCGAATTGATCCAGGAACCGGGCGCGCAGCGCGACCGGCTGACGGCGGGCGTGGTGGTGACCGGCCGCTGGGACGATCCCCTCGCGCATCTGGACCGGGCCCTGTCGCTCGCGGTCGAAGCGGACGAACTGGTCAACCGCCTTGAAAAGGCGGGCTCTCCGGGTCTTGATGAGGCGCGCCGGCGGGGGCTCCTCTCCGATGACGAGGCGCGCCTCATGCAGCGCTATCACGAAGCCGTGCAGGCCGTGATCGAAGTGGATGAATTCACGCCCGGTCAGCTTACCGCCGGCGGAATACCCGAGCGGGCCGTCGCCGCGGCGTCATAGGGGAATCAGTCCGCCGCAATGCGCCCGGGCAGGCATGGGGCGGACGAACAGATCCCTCTCGGGGAGAGGCGATCGGGGAGCCGTTCACCGGAATTGTGCGGCGGTAAAACCCGGCAGCAGCGCGACAAGGGGAGGCCAGAGTGAACGCAGCGGTGCATTACACGTCGGCGCGGACATGCGCGGAGGAAACGGTCGCCCGGCTGGGCAAGACCATCGTTCTCGGCCTGCCTCTGGGGCTGGGCAAGGCCAATCATCTCGCCAACGCGTTTTATGACCTGGCCTGCGAGGACCCGTCTCTCCGGCTGACGATTTTCACAGGGCTGACGCTCGAACGTCCGCGCGCCAAATCCGATCTCGAGCGGCGGCTGGCGGGGCCGGTCATGGAGCGCCTGTTCTCCGGTTATCCCGATCTCCACTACGCCAGTGACCGGCGGCGGAACCGGGTTCCGGACAATGTGTCCGTTCATGAATTCTTCCTCAGCCCGGGAACGCTGCTCTCCAATCCTGACGCCCAGCAGAATTATACGAGCACGAATTATACCCACGTCGCCCGGGACGTGATGGCGGCGGGCATCAACGTCATTGCCCAGATGGTTGCGCGCCGGACGGGCCCGGACGGCCCGCGCTACAGCCTCGCCTGCAATCCCGACATATCGCTGGACATCGTTCCCGTCCTGCACCGTCAGGCGGCGGAGGGGCGGCCGACCGCCATGCTCGGCGAGATCAACGATAATCTCCCCTTCATGCCCAATGACGCCGAAGTGCCCGCGGACATGTTCGACGGTCTTTACGACGCGGGCAGCTATACGCTGTTCGGGCCGCCCGCGCCGTCCGTTTCCCCCACCGATCACGCCATCGGCATGAATGCCAGTACCCTGATCAAGGATGGCGGCACGCTGCAGATCGGGATCGGTTCCCTGGGGGATGCCGTCGCCAACGCCCTCATCGTCCGGCAGGAAGACAATGCGCTCTACCGCGATGTCACCGGACGTCTCGGCGCGGCGTTCTCCGGGCTTGAGGCGGCGGAGACGCTCGGCGGAACGGCGCCGCTGGAAACCGGCCTGTTCGGCTGCAGCGAAATGCTCTTCGACGGGTTTCTGCACCTTCTCAATGCGGGGATCCTCAAACGCCACGTCTATAACCATCCCGGCCTTCAAAGAGCGCTGAACGAGGGCAAGATCGACGAATCCGTCAGCTCACTGACGCTGTCCGCCCTCATGGAACAGGGCCTGATCCGGTCCCGGATGACGAAGGACGATGTCCTCTTCCTGAAGAAATTCGGCTGTATCCGGCAGGACGTGGAGCTGGAGGGCGATATGCTCGTCAGCCCCGGTGGCACCCGGGTCCCGGCGGACCTGGACGATCCGGAGGCGCGCGAGCAGATCGGCAGCCTCTGTCTGAACCGGAGGTTGGGCGGCGGAACCGTGCTCGAAGGCGCTTTCTTTCTCGGTTCGGAACGATTTTATGAAGGCCTGCGCGACCTGCCGGAGGAAACCCGCGCCCTCATCAACATGACCAGCGTGACCGGCATCAACGATCTCTTCGGCGAGGAGGGCTTGCGGCGGCTGCAGCGCCTCGATGCGCGCTTTATCAATTCGGCCCTGATGGCGACCGCGATGGGCGCCGTCGTTTCCGACGGGCTCGCGGACGGAAGGGTCATCAGCGGCGTGGGCGGACAGTACAATTTCGTCGCCATGGCCCATGAGCTGGAGGGCGGCCGCGCCGTGCTCGCCCTGCGCTCGACCCGTACCAAGGACGGCGAGGTTACCTCGAACATCGTCTGGAATTACGGCCACACCACGATTCCCCGCCACCTGCGGGATATCATCGTGACCGAGTACGGCATCGCCGATCTGCGCGGCCAGCCGGACCACGAGGTGATCGCCCGCATGCTGAATATCTGCGACTCCCGCTTTCAGGAGGATCTTCTCAAGCAGGCCAAGGCGGCGGGAAAGATTGCAGGCGATTACCGGATCCCGGAGCGGCACCGCCGGAACAACCCGGACCGCCTGCGCGAAGCCCTTGCCCCCTGCGAACGGGCGGGCCGGCTGCCGCTCTATCCGTTCGGCAGCGATCTGACCGATACCGAAATCGCCCTCGGCCGGGCGTTGCGCACCCTGCCGGACGAACTGAGCGGGCTGGGCCCCAAGCTGGCGCTGGCCCTCGCCATGCTCGGCAAGCTGTTCCCGCCGGATCGGGCCCTGCCCTATCTCGAGCGCATGGCTCTCGACCGTCCGCGCTCCTTACGCGAAAAACTCCTGCAGATGCTGGTCGCCGCGCGGCTCAAGCAAAAAGGGGCGTACTGACGGGCAGCTCCGGCTTCCCACAGGGCAAAAACGGCTCCCCCCGTTAACCAATGGGTCAATTGCCGCGGCTAGATTGCGCGCAGCAATAGAGAGGTGAAGCCATGAGCAAGCAGGAACAGTCCGTCAGAAAGCACAATGCCGAAGCCGGCCAGCCGGAAGCGCGCAAGGGATCGAAGCGGATGATTTACATCTCAACCGCCATCGGGATCGCCGCGCTCATACTCGTTCTGTGGTGGATCGTCTGAACGGTCTGCCGGGTCGAGTACGAAGGGCCGGGCGGGCCGGCGCGGCTGGTTCGTGTGCATTCGCCGGGATGACCCGGTCGCGGCGGGTGATCCGCCGGCCTTTTCCTTTTCCCAGTTTCAAGCGAGGAAGCACGAATGCCACAGATCCTGCGTTTCATCCTGCTCGTCGCCGTCATCGCCGCGGTCGTCATCGGCATCTATTACTGGGTCGAGGACGACGAGGGCGTGGAAGAGATCGAGCAACTCGACGGCGGCGTCGAGGAACTGGAAGAGCCCTGAAGAACGCACGGCAGGCTCCCGGCGCATTCCGCGCCGGTGGTCAGCTTCCGGCGGTATTGTCTTCCAGGCCGTTTTCCGTGCGGATGAATTCGTGTGTCCCCGTGCACTCGAAACGCCGCCCGGTCCACTCGAACAGTTCCGTACGCAGACGGGGCGCGGACCACCGGAACATCCGGAAGCTGTTGGGTTCGCCGCGCAGCCGGTCGGAAAGGCTGGTGCCGCCCTGGAAGGACCAGATCGACCGGCCGATATCGGGGTAGCTGCTGCGCAGGTCCGATACCAGGACTGTGTGCAGATGACCGGTGAGGACCATGTCGGTCTGCGCCTGCGCGAATCCTTCCGCCGCACGGCGGGCCCGGCCCACCAGTTTCTGGTTCGGCTTGTGCTCCGGGGCCGCCATCGGATGGTGCATGACGACCACCCGCAGGGCGCTTTCCGGCGCGTCCGCGAACGTTTCCGCAACCGTGTCGAGCTGGCTGTGGGAGACGCGCCCGTGGGACCAGTTCCAGTGATAGACAAGGGTTCGCGCGGTGTTGAGCCCCACCAGCGCCAGGTCTTCATCCTGATAGACGGGGTTCATCTCCGGGCCGATATAGCGGCGGAACCGGGCGAAGCGGCGCAGAAACCGTCCGATTACGTTCCATCCGGGCAGGTCGTGATTGCCCGGCACGACGAACGGGGCGCCCGGCATGTGTTCCATGAACTCGACGGCTTCCTCGAATTCCCGGCGTTTCGCCTTCTGGGTCAGGTCGCCGCTGATCACCGTCACTTCCGGTTCCAGCTTGTGGAGTTCCGCCAGCAGGCCATGTGTCAGCCGCGCCTCGGTGCGGCCGAAATGCAGATCGGACAGATGTACGAATGTCCGTTCGCTCATGCCGTCACCGTTGAGGCACGATTACGTTCAGTGCGCGCGGCACGGTTTCGAACGTAGCCGGAAAATCGATGCTGGCAATCTCGCCGTCGATCAGCGCGCGCCCCTCCTTGATATCGGCGTTGACCACGATCCGGTCCGCCACCAGTTCCCGCACGGCGGCGC
>JBKHIN010000193.1:0-6243 GCA_046538635.1 Alphaproteobacteria bacterium | reverse complement strand
ACCAACATCTACCAGCTTCGCCGGAACGGCGGCCCGCCGCAGTTGCTCTCGGCGTAGGCCGGGTCCCCGTCGGGGACGTTCCGTTACGGACGGCGCTCCGCCAGTTGCCGGACGATCACATCCGCAAACACATCTGCCGCGCCGGGCATGTAGCGCAGAAACAGATCGGGCTCGATCAGCTCCACCTCCATCAGCACGAATTCCTCACCCCGCAGGATGCCGTCGATGCGCGCATAGCACGGCCGTTGAGGCAGGTGTTTCAGAACGCGGCTGGCGGCGGCGATGACGGGCGCGGGCAGGCGCACGCGCTCTGTCCGGCTGCCGAACTCCTCCTGAACCCGGAATTCGTCCGGAGACGGAGTCTTGCGCACGGCATGGGAATACCAGCCGCCGAAGAAGACGAGCGAAAGTTCGCCGTCGCGGATCTCCGGGAGAAATTCCTGCACGAGAACATGGGCAGGCTGGGCTTCCAGCGCCGCCCGCAGGGATGTCGAATCGTCTGCATCGAGAAGGAAAATCCCGTCGGCGCTTGCCGAGACGGGCGGTTTGAGGATGAAGCGGCTCCAGTTCCGGGTACGGACTTCGCGCAAGATTGCGGCAGCGTCGGCGGGAATGCGCACGGTTACGGGTGCGGCGCAGCCGAAGGGGCGGTCTGCCGCGAGATAGGATTTGTCGATAGTCAGCCGGACCAGTTCGGGCGGATTGAGCACGGTGGCGCCCGCCGCGCCGAGGGCCGAGAGCCAGCGGAGGAACCGGTCCGCATGGCGATGGTAATCCCAGGTGGAGCGCAGCACCACGGCACTCCCGGGGGCCAGGTCGGAGGGGTCTATGTCCGTCCACGGACGGATGGAGACAGGGCATCCCTTGTTGCGCAGGGCGCGGGCAAGCCGTGGATCGTCTGCCGGCTCGACCGGCGGTTCGGAGCAACTCGCCAGGAGTACCGGCATCATGGCGCGTTCAGGGAATCAGCACGGTTGCCCCGGTGGTCCTCCGGGCTTCGAGATCTTGGTGCGCCTTCACGACGTCTTCCAGCGCATAGGTCTGATTGACGGGGATCTTCACCGCGCCCGACTTGACCACGCCGAACAGGTCGTCGGCCGTCGCCTGCAGTTCCTCCGCCGTCATGGTGTAGTGGAAGAGCGTGGGCCGGGTGAGATAGAGGGAACCTTTCGCCGACAGGATCATGGGGTCGATCGGGCCCACGGGTCCCGAGGCATTGCCGAAGCTCACCATCAGGCCGCGCGGCGCGAGGCAGTCGAGCGAAGCGTCCCAGGTCGCCCGGCCCACCCCGTCATAGACTACCGGCAGCATTTCACCGCCGGTAATGTCGCGCACGCGGGCGGGCACATCTTCCGTGCGGTAGAGAATGGTGTGGTGGCAGCCATTGGCGCGGGCAAGCTCCGCCTTTTCCTCCGAACCCACGGTGCCGATGACGGTGGCACCCAGATGATTGGCCCACTGACAGGCAATCAGCCCGACGCCCCCGGCCGCGGCGTGGAACAGGATGGGATCGCCCGCTTTCACCGTGTAGGTGCGGCGGAGCAGATATTGCGCCGTCATGCCCTTGAGCATCATGGCGGCGGCCGTCCTGTCGTCGATGTCCCGGGGCAGTTTAGCCACCCGGTCGGCCGCCACGATGTGGGCCTCGGCATAAGCGCCCAAAGGCCCCGTGCCGTAGGCCACCCGGTCGCTTTCCTTGAGATGGCTCACCCCCTCGCCCACGGCCTCGACCACCCCCGCCGCCTCGAGGCCCAGCGGCGAGGGCAGGTTCGCGGGATAGAGCCCGGAGCGCTGATAGGTGTCGATGAAGTTGAGGCCGATGGCCGTGTGCCGGACACGGACCTGGCCGGGACCGGGATCGCCGACTTCGACGTCCTCCAGTTTCATGACCTCCGGCCCGCCGGTTTCGTGAATGCGTACGGCCCTGACCATCGCGCCCGCTCCCTCAGCCGAGATGTTTCCTGAAGAAGGCGAGCGTGCGCTCATTGGCTTTCGCAGCTGCCTCGCGGTCGAAATGGGCGCCGCCTTCGCGGGCGAAGGCGTGGTTCTGCTCCGGATAGTCATGGATCGTGACCTGCGGATGGTCCTTGAGCGCCTCGCGCACCTTCTGCTGCGCCTCGGGGGGCACGAACTCGTCCTGCCCGGCGATGTGCAGCATCAGCGGTTTGGTGATCTGTTCGGCCTCGGACAATTTTTCGTGAATGTTCACGCCGTAATAGCCGACCGAAGCGTCGCTGTCCGTGCGGGTGGCGGTGAGATAGGCGAGCAGCCCGCCCAGGCAATAGCCGACGGCGCCCACCTTTTCCACGCCGTCGAGCCCGCGCGCATGGTGGATGGTGGCCGAGATGTCGTCCACGCCGCGGTCCACGTCGAACTTGTTGAACAGCTCGAAGGCCTTCTGCCATTCCTCCTCGGTTTGATCCGTTATCTGAATATTCGGTTCGATACGCCAGAACAGATCCGGACAGAGGGTGACGAAGCCCTCGCGGGCCAGAGCGTCGGAGATGTCGCGCATCACCTGGTTGACGCCGAAAATCTCCTGAATGACCACGATGGCGGGGCCGGTGCCGGAAGGCGGTTTGGAGAGATAGGCGGAAAATTCCCCGTCCTGGCCCTTGATGCTGATATCCGTTCCGCTCATCGATTGCCTCCTTCGCATGGGTCGTTCATGGCTGCACGGGATCACCGCGCTTCCGCCGGGTCGGGCGGAGCATAGCGGCGCGGGCGCGCCGCGTCACGCCGCCCGGTTGTCCCGAAGCAGCCGGGTGAGGGCGCCGGCTTCGGTGACGGGCGCCCGGCAGACCGGCCCCTTGCAGACATAGGCGGTGGACTGGTCGCCGAGCATGGTCTTGCCCGCCGCCGGATGACCGAGGGGAAGGGACTCGGGCGTCCCGATCACCTGAAGAATCCGGTTGGGCACGGAGACGCGTGTGGCGGCCTTGAGCAGCGCCGCCGTGTCCGCTTCGCCGCGCCGGCCCAGGATGACGATCTGCACCGGATGTTCATAGAGGTCGTAGCCGCACAGGAAACTGGCGAGGCCCGCCAGATTGCGTTCGATTTCTCCCGCGAAGGCGTGGAGCAATTCTTCCGCGCGGCTGCGGAAGGCGTCATCGCCGGTGAGGTGGTAGAGGGTCGTCAGTACACAGACCATAATACCGTTCGCGTTCGGCGTCGCGCCGTCGAACACGCTGCGCATCCGCACGATAAGCGCCTCGGCATCGTCGGCGGTCAGGAAATAGCCGCCATTGGCGTCATCCCGGAAATGGCGGTCGAGGGTTCCGGTCCATGCCTTTGCCCGGTCCAGATAGTCCGCTTGGCCCGTGATCTGATGGAGGGTGAGCGCCGCGCGGCTCATATTGGCGTAGCCTTCGGCCGTGGCGGGATGGAGCGCCCGCCCCAGCCGCCAGGAATGGTGCAGGCGGCCGCCCTCTCCCATGTTTTCGGCCACGAAGCGGAAAGCGCGCTCCGCGGCCTCGAGCCATTCCTGTTGCCCGAAAACGTGCCCGGAGAAGGCAAGGGCCTCGATCATCAGCCCGTTCCAGTCGGCGAGCACCTTGTCGTCCCAGCCGGGCCGTTCGCGCTTCTCCCGGGCCTCGAACAGAATCTCCCGGCAGCGCGCCAGCCGCTCTTCCTTTTCCGCGTCAAGCGCTTCGAGTTGTCCGAGCCGGTTGAGAATGGTCTTGCCTTCCCAGTTGCCGCCGGGCGTGACGTCATAGACGGATTTAAAGAGCGCGGCGTCGTCCTCCGGCAGCAGGGCGTCGATTTCCGCCTCGCGCCAGACATAGAAGGCGCCTTCCTCACCCTCGGAGTCCGCGTCGATGGTGGCGGCGAAACCGCCGCCCTCGGCGATCATCTCGCGCAGCACCCAGCCGGCGGTCTCCGCGATGCGCGCTTCATAGAGGGGCGAGCCGGTTTCCTGCCAGACCAGCGTCATCAGATGGAGAAGCTGGGCGTTGTCGTAAAGCATCTTCTCGAAATGCGGCACCAGCCATCGTTCGTCCACGGAGTATCTGGCGAAACCGCCGCCCAGATGGTCGTAAATGCCGCCCTGGCTCATGTGATCGAGCGCCTTGGTCACGGCGTCGCGCAGTTCCGCCTCGCCGGTATGCAGGTAGCCGCGCCAGATCAGTTCGAGCAGGCCGGTATTGGGAAATTTGGGCGCCTGCCCGATGCCGCCATTGGCCGGGTCGGCAGCCGTGAGCACACGCCGCGCCGCCTGCACGGGCATGTCGGGCGTGAGCTGTCCCGAACGGCTCTCTCTCGCGTGCGCCTGGAGGGCATCGCGCAGCGCGTCGCGGTTCTGGGCGATCTTGTCCGGCGCGGTCCGGTAGAGTTCCGCCACCCGTTCCAGCACCTGAACGAAACCCGGCCGCCCGAAGCGGGGCGTCCTGGGAAAGTAGGTGCCGCCCCAGAAGGGTTCGCCGTCGGGGGTGAGGAACATGGTCAGCGGCCAGCCGCCGGGCTCGCCCATCATCTGCAGGGCCGTCATGTAAATGGCGTCGATGTCCGGGCGCTCCTCCCGGTCCACCTTGATGTTGACGAACAGGCGGTTCATCACGGCGGCCGTTTCGGGGTCCTCGAAACTCTCATGGGCCATGACATGGCACCAGTGACAGGCGGCATAGCCGATGGAGAGCAGGACGGGCTTGTTCTCCCGTCTGGCCTCGTCGAGGGCCTCCCGGCCCCAGGGGCGCCAGTGAACGGGATTGTCCTTGTGCTGAAGAAGATAGGGGCTGGTTTCGCGGTCCAGTAGGTTGCGGCTCATTAATCACCTGTATGCCCGGAATGGGGGTGAGCAAAACGCGGCAGCTCTCCTGTTGTCAACGCGGGTCTTCGCTCCGCGTTGCGGCGCGTTGTTACGGGAGCGGCCATCGCCTAGATTCCTGCCAACGGCGAAAGGAGCCCACGATGAAAATTTCGATTGATATTGACTGCACGCCGTCCGAGGCGCGCCGGTTCTTCGGCCTGCCCGATCTGGAACCCTTGCAGACGGAAGTGATGGAAGTGTTGAAGGACCGGATGTTGCGCTCGCTCGATGCCATGGATCCCGAGGCGCTGGCGCGGTCCTGGTTTACGGCCGGCTCTCAGGGCATGGAGCAGTTCCAGAAATTCATGCAGGGCATGATGCGGGGCGGCGGAGAGCCGGGCGGCGGAAAACCGGCCGGATGAGCACCGTTTTGCAATGAGCACGATTTTCGCCCTGTCTTCCGGCGCCGGGCGCGCGGGCGTGGCCGTGATCCGGATTTCCGGTCCGGCGTCAGGCGGGGCGCTGCGCACGCTGCTGCGCGCGGATCTGCCGGCGCCGCGCCGGGCGGCGCTGCGGGGGCTGTACGATCCGGAAAGCGGCGCGCTTCTGGACAGGGGCCTGGTGCTCTGGTTCCCCGCGCCCGGCAGCTTTACCGGCGAGGACGTGGCGGAGCTCCATGTTCACGGCGGTCAGGCCGTGATCGCGTCGGTGCTGGCGGCGCTCGGCGGCCTGGGGCTGGAACCGGCCGCGCCCGGCGCCTTCACCCGCCGCGCCTTCGAGAACGGCAAGCTCGACCTGACGGAGGTGGAAGGGCTTGCGGATCTGATCTGCGCCGAAACGGAAGCCCAGCGGCGCCAGGCGGTGCGCCAGATGGATGGCGCGCTGGGCCGCCTCTATGAGGGCTGGCGCGAGCGGCTGACCCGCACGCTGGCCTGGCTGGAAGCGGATATCGATTTTCCCGACGAGGATCTGCCGGGCGGGATCGCGGCGGCGGTGCGCCCCGATCTTGCGGCCCTGCGCGAGGAAATCGAGGCCCATCTGGCGCGGGGCCCGGCCGGCGTGCGGCTGCGCGAGGGGTTTACCGTCGCCCTGGTGGGGCCGCCCAATGCGGGCAAGTCCACGCTGGTCAACGCGCTGGCGCGGCGCGACGTGGCCATCGTTTCGGAGCAGGCGGGCACCACGCGGGACGTGATCGAGGTGCATCTGGATATCGGCGGGTTTCCCGTGACCGTCGCCGACATGGCGGGTGTGCGCGAGGCGGCGGAGGATATCGAGGCCGAGGGCGTGCGCCGGGCGCGGCAACGGGCCCGGGACGCCGATCTGCGCATCGGTCTGCTGGCGGCGGATGAGGAGCGGGCGGACCCGGCCATTCTCAACCTCCTGGGTCCGGGCGACGTGCTGGCGCTCAACAAGATCGACGTTCATCCGGACTGGCGGAAGTCAGCGCTGGTGGTGGAACTCACCGAAGAACGGCGGGAGCAGGTGCTGGGACTGTC
>JBKHIN010000035.1:0-13650 GCA_046538635.1 Alphaproteobacteria bacterium | reverse complement strand
CATTCAGACCGGCCATGCCGTCTGGGGATGTTTCTGTGGGCATGTGGAAAATTCCGTTGATGATTGTGGACACCGGTCCCCGCCGGCGGGTTCGCGAATCGGAGTTGTATCACAGCCGTCATTCCCCCCAGAACGGCGCGATCTTTTCGAAAGCCTGCCAGCGCTTCCGGGCCTTTTTCCATTCTTCCGCCGCCAGATGGCCGTGCCAGCCCGCCACGGTTCCGGCGGCCTCGCGCAAGGCGCCCTTCTTGCCGTCCGGCGCGCGCTTGGCGAGCTTGCGGGCCATGCGCCGGGCCACGGCGGCATCGTTCAGATAGCCGAACGTGTCCTGCAGTTTGGACAGCGGCTTGAGGAACGGCTTTGCCCCCTTCTTCGGGAAGAGCCCGGCGAAGAAATCGGCGGTGTAACGCAGCTTCTTCAGCTCGATGCGCAGGGCGTGGCGTTGCTCCGTCGTGAGCCTGTCGAACGCCTGCGCCTTGCTCTTGACACGGGCATGGTGGTCCTGAAGGACGCGGCGGGCGAGGTCGCGTACCGGCGAGGCGAGGATGTCCGCCGGAGCCGCACCCGCTTCGCCCGCGGGCTGCCGCCACGGGCGCTCTTCCACCGCTGCGGCCACGGAAAGAACGAACAGGGCGAACCGGCGCGAGGCGATGGCGGCCCCGGCTTCCTCCCAGGCCGCCTCGCGGCGGGCCTGCGCTTCCGCGCGCAGCCGGGCAAGGCCGGCATGCCCGTCCATGCCGTCCTCCACCGGCGCCAGCATTTCGTCCACGAACACATCGAGATCCCGCGCGCGCCCCAGAATGGAGGCGAAGCGGCGCGCCTCTTCCGCCAGGGGGGCCAGCCACGGCTCCAGCCCCGCCTGCGAAAAAGGCATGGTGGCCGAACGCAGCCGCCGCAGGCCCACGCGCATCTGGTGCACGCCTTCGGGATCGCGCGCCGTGACCACGGCGGGTTCATTGCCCACGATCTGGGCCATGCAGGCGCCCAGAACCGCGCAACAGGCCTCTTCCACATTCATGGATGGATCGAGCGCAGGCGCAGTCGCCTTTACCGGCGCAATGCCGCTCTCTCCCGTGGCCAGCGCATAGCCTCTTGCGGCCTTCGACAGAACGCCCAGCCGCACGTCGAACTGTTCCACGATGGGCCGGGCGAGCCGGAACAGCGCGGCGGGACTGCCGTGCTTGAGCTCGAATTCCAGCTCGCTGACCGGTTCCTCCCGCCCCTCCGCGCGGATCACTCCGGTGTCGATGGCCAGTTCGACGCGGTCGCCCTCCGGCGTGACAAGCTGGCGCTCCGTGCGCCTTATGTCGGTCTCGTAGATGGGCCGCAACCCGCCGCCGGCAGCGCGCCGGATCACGAAGCGGCGCAGGTCCTCATCGGCGATCCGCTCCGGATCGGGCCGGTCATCGGGCAGCAGCGCCTCCAGTTCCGCCCGGTTCGAGGCGGCGCCCGAAGCGTCTTCGGTCTTCACGGTCTGGACATGGACCGGTCCCTTTTTGCGCACCCGCAGGGCCATCCCTTTCCGGCGCAGGGCCAGATCGGGCGTGTCGTAATAGACGGAAAGCAGCGGGCGGGTGACGGCATGGCCCTGTGCATGGCGGCCGACCAGAGGGGAGCGGCGCAGGCGCGCCAGAACGTCGGGCGCGGCCAGGAGTTTAAGCTCGATTTCGCGCTCGGCGCCCCGCACCCGGTCGGCCACGATGTCCACACTCCTGCTCCCTGTCGGGATGCGCTGTTGCCTGTTGTGGACCGTGAACGGTCTCACGAATCCCTCAACGCGTCACGGCGGGAAACGGGCAGGCGGAAAAATCCGCCAAAGCGGAGAACCGGATATCTAACGGCGAACCGGCAGCCCGGCGGCCGCCAGATGCGCCTTGGCCTCGGGGATCGACACCTCTCCGAAATGGAATATGGAGGCCGCGAGAACCGCGGAGGCGTGGCCCTCGCGCAGGCCTTCCGCCAGATGATCGAGTGCGCCCGCCCCGCCCGATGCGATCACCGGCACGCGCACCGCGTCCGCAACGGCGCGCGTCAGGGCGATGTCGTAACCCGCCTTCGTGCCGTCACGGTCCATCGAGGTGAGCAGGATTTCGCCTGCGCCCAGCCCGGCCGCGCGCCGGGCGAACGCCACGGCATCGTGGCCCGCCGCCCGGCGGCCGCCGTGGGTGAAGATTTCCCAGCGTCCGGCACCGACCTGCCGGGCATCGATGGCGACGACGATGCACTGGCTGCCGAACTTTTCCGCCGCACGGCCGATGAATGCCGGGTCCCGCACGGCGGCCGTATTGATCGACACCTTGTCGGCCCCCGCCAGAAGAAGCGCGCGAATGTCTTCCAGCGTGCGCACCCCGCCGCCCACGGTGAGCGGCATGAAACAGGCTTCGGCCGTGCGCCGGACCACGTCGAGCAGAATGCCGCGCCGCTCATGGCTGGCGGTAATGTCGAGAAAGCAGAGTTCGTCCGCCCCGGCCGCGTCATAGACCCGCGCCTGCTCCACGGGGTCGCCCGCATCCCGGAGATTGACGAAATTGACGCCCTTGACGACGCGGCCGTCCTTCACGTCCAGGCAGGGGATGATGCGCAGCTTGAGCATGGGCGATCTATCCCCGCCCGGGCGCGCGGATGCAAGCGCGGACTCAGCGCCGCCGGAATCTTCCGGATTTTGCGGCGCCCCGGCCGCCCGTCACCTTGGTCACGGCAACGTTATTGCCCTCGTTGATCTCCGCGACCTTGTTGCCGTCGTCGGCGATCACCGTGAACCTGTAGACGCCGGGGCCGAAGGAAAGAGCGTTCCAGAAGCTCAGCTTGTGCGTGAAGGTCTTGCCCGTTTTGAGCTGGGGCACCTTGACGGCGGCCTTGTTCGGATAGGCGGGATCCTCATAGGCCGCCATGCCCGGCGCCTCCGGGCAGGCGCCGCCGCCGATCTTCTGGCATTCGATCGTTAGCGTGCTGGGGCCCGCGGTCGCGGAGCCCACGTTCCGGACTTTCACCAGGCCGTTGAAAGGCGTCTTGACCAGCGGCTTCAGGTCGGGCCCGGCGGCGGTGAACTGGGCCGCGGCCGGAAGGGCGAGACCGGCAGCCAGCAGGGCGCCGCTCAAGGCCGGAAGGATGGAACGGCAAGACATGACACGGTTTCCTCTCTGGTTCAGGTGCAGCCGGACGCGCCGCACCGCCCGAAGGATGCAAGGTTCCACCTGAACCGGGGCTGTATGGATCGTTACGGCGAAATTGATCGGCACCGTCCGGCGCGGATGTACAGGTCCGGAAATGCGCGCTAGAACCCGCGATCATTGCAGGGGTTCGCATGGGCGACGAGGCAAGGGCACGGACGCCGGAACTGAGCGTTCTGGTGCCGGTTTACAACGAGGCGGGCAATCTCGCATCGCTGGCGGAGGAAATCCGGGCGGCCCTGGACGGCGTGGCCGCCTATGAACTGCTGTTTGTGGATGACGGCAGCGGGGACGGCTCGGCGGAGGAACTGGCGGCGCTCAGGCGCGCCATGCCGGAGATCCGGGTGATCCGCCACGCAAGCCGGTCGGGCAAGAGCGCGGCCCTGTGGACGGGGCTGAAGGCGGCGCGCGCGCCCTGGATCCAGACCCTCGACGGCGACGGCCAGAACGACCCGGCAGACGCCGCGCGCGCCTGGCGCTGGCTGCATTCGAACGAGGCGCCGGAACGTCTCGGCATCGTGGCGGGCCAGCGCACCAGCCGCAATGACGGCGGCTTCAAATGGCTGCAATCGCGCATCGCGAACGGCATTCGCCGGACGCTTCTGAATGACGGCACGCGCGATACGGGCTGCGGCTTCAAGCTGATCCGCGCGGAAGCCTTCCGCGACGTGCCCTTTTTCGACGGCATGCACCGCTTCCTGCCGGCCCTGGTGCGCCGCGCCGGCTGGGAGGTGGCCGTGCTTCCCGTCACGGACCGGCCGCGCGGGCAGGGAACCTCCAAATACGGCCTTCTGGGCCGCCTGACGGCGGGAATCGTGGATTTGATGGGCGTGGTCTGGCTGATGCGCCGGGGGCGGTTTCCGCCCGGGCGCAGCGGGGATTTGTAGAACCGCCGGGCCAGTGGTGCAGACTGGTCTTCGGCTATCCCTGTCTGTCGCGCACCAGCCGCGGGGCCTCCCGGCGCGGCCGCAGCACCAGCCCTTCGCGCGCCACGATCGAATGCCGGCACTGTTCGCGGATCCGGGAGGCCATCCGGTCCATGAACGTGTCGTCATGGCTGGGATCGTGATGGAAGGCCACGAACTGGCGCACGCCGGCGCGCTTGGCGATGCGCATGCCCTCTTCCCAGGTGGAATGGCCCCAGCCGCGGCACTGGCGGAATTCATCGTCCGTATACGTGGAATCATAGACCATGATGTCCGCCCCCCGGACCAGTTCCAGGATGTTCCGGTCCATCTGTGCGGGATCGTGTTCCGTGTCCGTCACATAGCACACGGAACGGCCGTCGTAATTGACCCGGAAACCGGTCGCACCGTTGACGTGATGCAACGGCGCCGTGTTCACGGTGATGCCGGGGGCCGGTTCCAGGGTGTCGCCGGCCCGGAAATCCCGGTATTCGATATTCGCCTGGAAACTGGCCGGATCGATGGGAAAAAGCGGCGGGGTCATCAGGGCTTTGAGGGCGTCGTGAGTCGTCATCGCCATGTCCAGATGGCCCGACCACATGCGGACGTGGAACCCTTTTTCGAAGAACGGTTTGAAGAAGGGCAGTCCCACCACATGATCGTGATGGGTATGGCTCAGAAACAGATCGATCAGGCGGGGGCCCGATCGTGCGAGCTTTTCCCCCAGATAGCGCAGCCCGGTGCCGCCGTCGAAGACCAGCAAGTGGTTGCCGCAGCACACTTCCATGCAGGACGTATTGCCGCCATAACGCTGCACCTCGGGGCCGCCGCAGGCAATGCTGCCGCGCACGCCCCAGAAACGGACATAGAATTCCGTCTGCCTGCTTTCCTGCGTCTCAAAAAACTGTGGCGCCTTTCCCGACATGGAAGCGATCCTGATGGCTCCTGACTCCGGGACGGTCCCGTCGCCGCCAGCTTGAGATGTGACCTTACTGGAACGGGATGAAGCTCGGCCAAGCGGAAGCTGTGACATCCTCACAAAGGGCCGACATTAACGCAAGCCGTGTGGTCACAACCCTGAAAGACGTTTACGGAACCAGCTTGTACCCGCCGGATTCCGTGACCAGCAGCGCGACGTTGGCAGGGTCGGGCTCGATCTTCTGGCGCAGCCGGTAGATGTGCGTCTCCAGCGTATGTGTGGTGACGCCCGAATTATAGCCCCACACTTCATGCAGCAGCACGTCTCGCCCCACCACCTTCTCGCCGGAGCGGTACAGGAATTTCAGGATCGCCGTTTCCTTCTCGGTCAGCCGGATCTTGCGCTCCTGCTCGGTGACCAGGATTTTGGAGGAGGGGCGAAACGTGTAGGGGCCGATCTTGAACACGGCGTCCTCGCTCTGCTCGTGACTGCGCAGATGGGCGCGGATACGGGCGAGCAGGACACCGAAGCGGAACGGCTTGGTGACATAGTCGTTGGCGCCGGCCTCGAGCCCCAGAATGGTGTCGGCGTCGCTGTCCGCGCCGGTGAGCATGACGACGGGGCAGGTGACATTGGCCTTGCGCATCAGACGGCAAACCTCGCGGCCATCCAGGTCGGGCAGCCCCACATCGAGCAGGATCAGGCCGTAAAGCGCGGATTTCGCCTTTTCCAGACCCTCGGCCCCGGTGGCGGCCTCTTCCAGTTCGAATTCCTCATGCAGCGCGAACTGTTCCCGGATGGTCTCGCGCAGCATCGAGTCGTCGTCGACAAGAAGAATTTTGGTGATTGCCGTCATTGCCGTCTTCCTGTTGATAGGTTGGCCACTCGCTATCGCACCGGCGCGATTTCGGGTCAACGGGCCGTCCGGTGCCGGGCGGCCTTTTCCTGGATGCAGGAGCACGATAACTGAGAGAATATCATGTCCAAGGCACGCAATTGTGATCGCCGGTGGATTGTCGGATGACGTCTCGCGCATCTTCACGGACGGCGCCCTCGCTGCTCGACCGCCTGAGCCTGGCGGAAGTGGAGCGCGCGCTGTCCGATGTGCGCCGGGGGCTGCCGGTTCTGGTGCTTCCCCGCAGCGGCGGGCCCGCGCTCGCGGCCCCGGCCGAACTTGCGCGCGAAGACACGATCGACTTCATGGCCGGGCTCAGCCACACCCATGCCCGGCTGGTCCTGAGCCACGGCCGCGCCGCCACCCTGAAAATCCGCCGCTACACGCCGGAGGGCATCGTTCTGGCGGACCGGCTGCAGGCGGAAGACATCCGGGCACTGAGCGATCCTTCGCTCGACCTGAACCGCCCGCTCCAGGGCCCCTTCGAGGCCCTGCGCGATCCGCCGGCCATGCCCCTGCGCGCGGCGCTCGATCTGATGAAGCTGGCCGAACTTCTGCCCGCCGCTCTCATGGCGCCCGTGTCCACCCCCAAGCCCAGAGACTGGGCGCACAGCCGCCGCCTGACCAGCGTGACGGCGGAAGCCATCGAAAAATATCATCCTCGCACGGCCGAAACGCTGGAGCTGATGGCCTCCGCGCGATTGCCGCTGCGCGTTCAGGAGAACACCCACATTCTGGCATTCCGCTCGCCCGGCGGCGGGGCGGACCATTTCGCCCTGCTGGTGGGCGACCCCGACCCGGCTTCCGCGCCGCTGACCCGCATCCATTCCCAGTGCTTCACGGGCGATCTGCTGGGCTCGCTGAAATGCGACTGCGGCGCCCAGTTGCGCCTGGCGCTGGAGCGCATGGGCGAGGAGGGTTCCGGCGTGCTGCTTTATCTGATGCAGGAGGGGCGGGGCATCGGGCTCGTCAACAAGCTGCGGGCCTACCGGCTGCAGGATCAGGGGTTCGACACGGTGCAGGCCAATCAGCGCCTGGGTTTCGGCATTGACGAACGGGCCTACCGGCCGGCGGCGGAAATCCTGAAAAAACTCGGATTCACCCGGATACGTCTGCTCACGAATAATCCGGCCAAGATTTCGGGGCTGGAGCACTGCGGCGTCCGGGTGACCGAACGGCTTCCGCTGATCACAGAAGCAAATCCTCACAATGCGGAATATTTGCGCGCCAAGGCCGACAAAACCGGCCATAAGATATGACGCCACTCGGTTGCAAGCAAACTCATCCGTCAGCGGAGGGCCTTGCAGAGGCAGGGCGGGGCCCGAACAGGGCCGTTCCCACACGGACATGGGTGGCGCCCAGCGCGATTGCCGTTTCGAAATCCTCCGTCATGCCCATACTCAGGGCCGGGAGGCCGTTTCGCTTCGCCAGCTTGGCGAGCAGGGCGAAATGCAGCGCGGGCTCCTCGTCCACGGGCGGCAGGCACATGAGCCCGGTGACCGGCAGGTTCAGTTCGTCCCGGCACAGACGGACGAAAGCGCCCGTTTCGTCCGGCGCGACACCCGACTTTTGCGGTTCCTCGCCCGTGTTGACCTGGATGAACAGGTCGGGAAGGGCGCTGCCGCCGTCTTGCGCCTCGGCCAGCTTGCGGGCCAGCTTGGGCCGGTCGAGACTGTGGATGGCGTCGAACAGGCCGAGCGCGTCCTTCAGCTTGTTGGTCTGGAGCGGGCCCACCAGATGCAGGCGCAGATCGGGAAACCGGCGTTTCAGGGCCGGCCATTTGGCCTGCGCCTCCTGCACCCGGTTTTCCCCGAAGTCCCGGTGGCCCGCCTCGAGCACCGGCAGGATGCGCTCAGGGCCGTGGAGCTTGGAAACGCCGATCAGGCATATCTCTGCGGGATCGCGGCCGGCCCTTTCGGCGGCGCTTGCGATGCGCTTCCGGAGCGCGGTCAGATTTTCCGCAGGTGAGGTGGCTTGAGACATGGGAACGGATCCGGCGTGACGGCGGAAACGCTAACAGAGGTGGCGGAGGCCCTCAACCGCCGCTACCGGCGGCGTCATGGGGGTGACCTGCCGCCGCTGCTGATGCTCACCGACGAAAAGCGGCTGCCCGATCCGCTGGCCGCGCTTGGCGGCCTGCCAGAGGGCAGCGCCGTGATCCTCCGTCATTACGGCTTGACGGCGGGTGAACGGCGGGCGCTGGCGGCGGAGTTGCGGGCGGCAACCCGCAAGCGCGGCATATTGCTGCTCATTGCCGGAGACGAAGGGCTGGCGCGGGAGACGGAAGCCGACGGGGTGCATCTTCCCGAGCGGGCGGTGCGGCCGGACGGGCGGATGGCCGGGCGCTTCCGGCTGGTGACGGCGGCGGCGCACTCAGCCGCGGCGCTCGAGCGCGCGGCGCGGGCCGGCGCGGACGCGGCCCTGCTGTCGCCCGTTTTTCCCACGGCGAGCCATCCCGGCGCGGCTTCCATCGGCGTGGAACGGGCGGCGGCGTGGGCGGCGCGGGCCCCTTTGCCGGTCTATGCGCTGGGCGGCGTTTCCCATGAAACCGCGCGGCGGCTGCTCCCCCATCCTTTCGCCGGGATCGCAGGGGTGGGAATCTTTGCGGCGCAGATGCCCTGACCTTCACGGACCGGCCCGGGCGCCTCAGAATCGCAGATCCAGTTCCGAAAACACCGAGGTGCCGCCGGTTTCATCCTGCGGCAGATCCGGCGACTCCGCGGCGGCGTCGCCATAGATCACCCCCAGTCCGACCTGGATTCCGGGGCCGACGTCGTAGCTGAACCCGCCGATCACGAGCGTCAGCTCCTCGTCCGAGCCGTCGAAGACGCTGTCCGCCTTGCCCCAGGCGCCCCCAATTTCCCAGGGTCCGGTGCCGTATGTCACGCCCGCGTCCACATGCCGGGAGCGGGCGTCGAAAAAGGGCAGGTTCAGGGCGTCGATGCCTTCGGTATTTTTATAGGCGCCGCCCAGCGTCACCTTGCCCTGGCCGACATCGAAAAACAGTTCGCCGCCCACATGCCATTCGTAGGGCCGTTCGCTCAGCTCGGGAACCAGCGGGTTGCTGTCTCCCTGACCGTAGGAGCCGGAGAGCCCGACGCCGAAACCGGTGAATTCCTGGGCCACGTTTCCGCCGATCTCCCAGTAGTTGGCGCCGAAGGCATCGGCGCGTCCGCAGCCGAAAACAGCATCATTGGCGACGTCGAGACCCGTGTCGTTGCGGCACGGATTGGGGGCAAAGGAGACGCCGAGCTGGATGCCGTAAATGCGCGGCGTGAAATAAATGATCTTGGTGAAGTCCGCCGTGAAATCGGGAGACGTATCGAGAAAGGAGGTGATCCCGAGAATGAAGCGGGTGCGCGACGGGGGAAAGGGCCCGCCCGGGAGCCCCACGCCGTTCAGGGCCGGGTCCGCATAGAGTTCAAACGGATTCATGTCGATGGAAGAAATGGTGAACTGGCTGAAGACATTGGGGGCGGAGATGATCATCTGATCGGCCACGCCGTCCTGCATGCCGAACTGGAACCGGCCGAAGGCGCCGCTGACCTGGGCATAGACTTCATCGATGGTGTCGGCGTCGCGGTCGACCTCGGCGTCATCCTCCAGTTCCAGCTCGGCGCGGAAGGCCACGCCCAGGCCGTTGTCCAGCACCGTCCGGCCCCGGAAATGGACTTCCGAGTCCGAGCCGAACACGGCCCGGTTGCCGAAAAAGGCGTCCGAGGCGCGAGGCACCCCGATTTCCGTACCGATGACGGCGTCAACGCCGCTGCGGTCCAGGCCGAAATATTCCGGCTCGCCGATAATGCCCGCCAGGCCGAACTGGGCGTAGCCCCGCAACTCCAGTTCGATTCCGGTCGCCGCCCCGAAGGTCAGGGGCCGCCTCGGCTCGGCCGCATCCTCCTGGGCGGGCGCAGGCTTCGCCAGCAGGGCGGCGCCGATGAGAGCGGTCGCGCTCAATAAATGGTTTCGAATCATTCCCTTGCGTCCGTCAGTGTGGATGGGACGGCGCCGCGCGCGGCAGAACCGGACGGGCGCACCCGCCGCGGCACGGCACAACCTCTGACGCTGGCTACTGACAAAACGCGGAAGAAACGGCGCCAAATGGACGCAAGACGCCGGAAAGAACAGGGTTTCTTACAGAAAAGGGGGCGGACCGAAGCCCGCCCCCGTATCTATAACACTGAAAGGCCTCGCCTAGAAGCGCAAGTCCAGTTCGGAGAACACGGCCGTGCCGTCGGTCTGCTCCACGTCCGTTCCTATGAGGGTGGCACGCTCCTCGGCATCGCTGTGCATGACGCCGACGCCCAGCTGGATGCCCGGGCCCATCTTGTAGCTGACACCGCCAATGATTGTGGTCAGCTCACGCTCCAGAAGAGTGATGAAGTCGACGGTATCCTCAACCTTTCCGTAGGTGCCGCCGATTTCCCAGGGGCCGAGGGCGTATTGGGCGCCCAGGTCGAAATGTCTGGAGTCGGCGAAATTGAAGCCCTCATTCTCCGCCGTAAGATTGTCCGTCTCCTTGTAGGCCCCGCCGATGGTCAGCCGGCCGCTACCCAGATTGAGAAAGAACTCGGCGCCGGCATGCCATTCGCTCGGATCGTCGTCGGCAAGGCCGATCGCCACGGGGTTCCCCTCGCCCTTGCCGTAGGAACCCGAAACGCCGACGCCGAAGCCCTTGAACTGTTGCTCGAAATTGCCGGCGACCTCCCAATAGTTCGAACCGAAGGTGGCGTCGTTCCCGCAGGAAAGGCCCAGCGGATCCGGATTCGCCCCGGCGCGCACGGCCACGTCGAGACCCGTGTCGTTGCGGCAGGGATTGGGCGCATAGGAAACGCCCAGCTGCAGGCCGTAGACACGCGGCGTGAAGTAGATGACCTTGGTGAAGTCCTCCGTGAAATCCGGCGAGGTATCCAGCACGGCGTCGTCGCCGGACAGTCCCATGATCCGGCGCGCCGGTGTCACCAGATCGGGCGCGGTGTACATCTCGAAGGGATTCATGTCGACCGAGGAGATCGTGAACTGGCTGAACACGTTCGGGGCCGAGATGATCATCTGGTCGGCCGCACCGTCCTGCATGCCGAATTGCAGACGGCCGAAGGCGCTGTCGAACTGCACATAGACTTCGTCGATCGTGTCGGCGGCGTCATCGACTTCCGAATCGTCTTCCAGTTCCAGCTCGGTGCGGAACGAAATGGTCAGGCCGTTGTCCAGGGTCGTCCGGCCCCGGAAATGGACTTCCGAGTCCGAACCGAAAACGACCGAGTTACCTCCGCCGCCGGAGGGCTCGTTCACGATGCCCGCCAGGCCGAACTGGGCGTAGCCCCGCAGTTCGAGCTGAATTTTGGAAGGCCCCGCCGCCGGCGGCGGCGTGTCATCGGCCGGAGGCGGAGGCGGGGGCGGAGGCGGCGCATCCGGTCCGGGCCCGCCATCGGCAAACGCCGCACTCGACAGCATGGCGATGCTCACCAGCGCCGTCGTACCGAACAGAACTTTCCTCATAACTTCCTCGCATGCGTCACTCGGCAAGACGGAACGAGTCGCGACTCGCAGATGTCGCCCCCTCTCACCTCTTTCGGTTTTGCTGCCTTTACCCGAAGGGATCAATCGGAGAGCGGCAGAAACCCGTGCGCCGCCGCACGTTCTCCGCACTTTTTCGGGGGATGCGGGAAAATCGCCACAGGTTGGCAAAAAATGGTCCCAGGCGGCGGCGCCTGATGAGGGCAGCCCGGAAGCCGCCCTCCGGCGCTGGGCTACCATGTCAGAAGCGCAGGTCCAGTTCGGAGAACACCGCCGTGGCGTCGGTCTCGCCCTCGCTGAAAAGATCGTTCTCGAACGAAGCCGCTCCGATTTCGGCGTCGCTGTGGATGACGCCGAGACCCAGCTTGATGCCCGGTCCCATCTTGTAGCTGACGCCTCCGATCATCGTGGTCAGCTCGGTTTCCTGATCGAAACTGCTCACGAAAACATAGTTGGACTCGGCCCGGCCGTAGGCGCCGCCGAATTCCCACGGGCCGACGCCGAACTTGGCGCCCGCATCCCAGTGCCGGGAGGAGGTGGCGTCCACGTCGAAGTCGGCGGCGATCAGGTTGGTGATCGAGGTATTCTCGGCGTCGATGGCATCCGTTTCCTTGTAGGCGCCGCCGATGGTCAGCCGCCCGCCCACGAGGTTGAAGAACAGTTCACCGCCCGCATGCCATTCCGACGGGCCGTCAGCCTCGCCGTCATCGATGACCGCGCCGGCCAGAGCGGGGCCGAAATCGTTGCCGCCGCCCGAGCCATAGGAGGCGGACACGCCCACACCGAAGCCGTCGAATTCATGCTCGAAATTGCCGGCCACTTCCCAGTAGTTGGAGCCGAACACGTCGTCATTGCCGCAGGAGAAGAACGTGTCCGGATCCGAATCGCCGGCGGCGCTGGTGTTGACGTCCAGCCCGGTATCGTTCCGGCAGGGATTGGGCGCATAGGAAACGCCCAGCTGCAGGCCGTAGATGCGCGGCGTGAAGTAGATGACCTTGGTGTGGTCGGCCGAGAAGTCCGGGGAGGTATCCAGGTAGGACGACTCGCCCAGAATGTCGCGCACGTCGCTGTCAATGTCGCTTGACGTGTACATCTCGAACGGATTCATGTCGATCGAGGAGATCGTGAACTGGCTGAACACGTTCGGGGCGGAGATGATCATCTGGTCGCCGACGCCGTCCTGCATGCCGAACTGGATGCGGCCGAAGCCGCCGTCGAACTGCACGTAAACCTCGTCGATCAAGTCGGCATCGTCGTCCACTTCCGGATCGTCCTCCAGCTCGAGCTGGGCCTGGAACGAAATCGCCAGGCCGTTGTCCAGAATGGTCTTGCCGCGGAAGTGCACTTCGGAGTCCGAGCCGAAAGCGCCCCGGTTGCCGCCGCCGCCATCCGGCTCACTCACAATGCCCGCAGCCCCGAACTGGGCATAACCGCGCAGTTCGAGCTGGATTTTGTCCGCGGCGGACGCCGGCGCCGCGCAGGCGGCAGCGGCCACGATCGCCGTGGTACCCAACAATACTCTCTTCATTACTTCCTCGCGTTCGTCACTCTCCAAAGCCGGCAGAGGGAGACGGACGCTGTTCGCCCCCTCATGCCGCCGGCTCGTTCTTCCCCGTATTTTCCCGGCCGATCAATGCCCGGGCGGCGAACCGGGCTCACAGCAATCGCTTTTGAGCCGGGATTGCGGAAAAATGGCAACAAGCAGTCATGAAACTGTCGCGATCCACCTGAAGAGAGGCCTCTTTACTCCGCCCCGCGGCAAGCTTAGCAACAATTTCTTCATCCCGCTCCCCGCTTCCGGGTTTTCGAATCCTTTCGGTTCAACCCGAGACGCCAGGCCCCCGGCCGGGACGCGGCCGGAGGCGGCCCGCCGCCGAATTCATGCGGCGAGGCTTTGCGAGGCGGGCGGAATAGGCTAGTGATGGCGATTGTGTGGCGAAACGTCCGGCGCGGACTGATGGCGCGGGGCGCGCGCGAGGGGTTTCGCGAACGGGTCGGCGCACGGCTTTGAGTTCAGTATCCAAACGGAAGGCGCATGACGATGACGCGGGAGATGCTTTCCGCCCGGCAGACCGGCCGGGCAATGCTGATGGCGGTATTTGGGGCCGGTTTTTTCGCGGCCGCGGGCTGCGGCAGCGCGGCCGTGGAACATGAGTATCCGGAGCAGATCGGGGCCAGTGATCAGCACGATCCTACGGGCAGCCGGCGCAGCAATTCGGATGAGGAGGTCGGATCGCTTCTGGA
>JBKHIN010000192.1:0-6265 GCA_046538635.1 Alphaproteobacteria bacterium | reverse complement strand
GTTCTGATCCGGCGCGGAACTTCGGCGCCCGCTCAAGAGAATGGAGCGTGGACACCGTGTGGGGAAAAGGGTGATGCGCAGGATGGTGACTGCCGGATTCGTGCTCCTCGCGGCCTATGCCGTCATTGTCGTGCTGGCGTTCGCCTTTCAACGCAACCTGCTCTATTTTCCGCCCGGCCCCAATCCGCCGCCTCCGCCCGGCCTGGAGAGAGTGGAAATTCCCACCGATGACGGTCTCATCCTGACCCACTGGTACCGCCCGCCCGCGCCCGGCGCGGCGGTGGTGGTGAAGTTTCACGGCAATGCCAGTTCGATTGCGGACAGCGCGGACCTGCTGCTGCCGCTGCTCGAGGACGGTCAGGGCGCGCTGCTGGCCGAATACCGGGGCTATGGCGGCAATCCGGGGCGGCCGACCGAAGCGGGGCTGGTCGCCGACGGGCGCGTCCTCCTGAAATGGCTGGCGGAGAAGGGCATCGGGGCGGAGCGGATCGTGCTCTACGGCCGCTCGCTGGGGAGCGGCGTCGCGGTGCGGCTGGCCGCCGAAGCCGGAGCCGCCGGGCTGGTGCTGGAATCGCCCTTCAGTTCGGTGGTGGACGTGGCCGGGGCCCATTACCCCCTCTTGCCGGTGCGCTGGCTCGTTCATGACCGCTGGGACTCCATGGCCGTGATCGGCCGCGTGCGCGCACCCCTGCTGGTCGTGCACGGCGAGCGGGACCGGGTAGTGCCCATCCGTTTCGGCCGCAAGCTCTTCGCAGCCGCCTCCGAACCCAAGCAGTTCGCCGCCATTCCCGCCGCCGGGCACAATGACCTGCTGGCCCATGAGAAGGCCGTGGCCGGGGTGCGGGCGTTCCTGGCGCGCTTCGGCCGGCCGGCGGCGCAGATGCAGGCGGAAAACCCATGAAGACAAGGCCCTTTTTCATCATAGCCCTGCTGGCAGCGCTGCCGGGCACGGCGGCGAAGGCGGCGCCCGAAGTGCCGCAACTCTGTCATATCGCCAATGCGGGGTTTGCCCTGCGCGCGCCTGAAGGCACGGTTCTGATCGACGCGCTGTTCCGCTCCGGCCTGCCGGACTATCCGCGTGCCTCGGACGAACTCAATGAGCGCTTGGAAACCGGGACGGTCCCCTTCGACGACGTGCGCTTCGTCGTCGTCAGCCATGCCCATGACGATCATTTCGATCCGGAGGCGCTGGTGCGCCATGCCCGGCACAATGCCGGCGCCCGCTACATTGTCACGCCGCAGGCCCGTGAGCGGATGATCGCGGCGGGCTTGCCCGACGCGGCGGCAAACCGGGTGCATGCGATCTATCCGGCCACTAACGAAACACGGCGGATGGCGCATCATGGCATTGCTGTGACCGTTTACCGGGTAAGCCACGGCGAAGGCCATCCAACGCAAAACATCGGTACCCTGATCGAGGCTGGTGGTGTTACGGTTTTTCATACGGGAGACATGGAGCCCGATGCGGACGAACTGGCCGAAGCGGGGCTCGAAAAATTGAAGGTCGAGGTGGCGCTGGTGCCCTTCTGGGTGCTGATGAGTGAGGAAAGCCGCGAACTCATGAGGGCGACCTTTGCCGCCGACTGGTTCGTTCCCATGCATCTGCCGGCAGAGGAACAGGACTGGATGGCGGAATATGGCGGCCTGGCCGGGCTCCGCAGGCAGATCGAGGACAGGGTTCAGAATGCCATCTGGATGACCCGCGAGATGGGGTGCGGGACGATGAGCAACACGGATTCGGATTGAGGGACGCTTCGGATCGAATGAGTTCCGGTTAACCCATCGTTCCAGCCTGTTCCGCTCCTCCTCGCGAAAGCAGCGACCCGGTGCAACCCGTTCAATTGCCGGATTGGGGGCTCTGGAGTCCCGCTTTCGCGGGAAAAAGCGGAGAGGGGGGAACCCAAGCCCAATTCATCCCGCTCCAAGCCGGATGACGGCTGCCTTCTCTACTTTTGCCCCCCAGACGCCTCCAGATATTCCGCCCACAAACGCTCTTTCTCCGCGCCCAGCTTGTAGAGATAATCCCAGGAATAGAGCCCCGTGTCGTGGCCGTCGTCGAAGCGGATGCGCACGGCGTAATTGCCCACCGGCTCGGGCTCCAGAAAGCCTACGTCCTCCTTGCCGGTCACGACCTTGCGCGGCTCGGCGCCGTGGCCCTTGACCTCGGCGGACGGGCTCATCACACGCAGATACTCCGCAGGCAGATCGAACCGGCTGCCGTCGTCGAAGGCGATGTGCAGAATCCGTTCCGCACGGTTGAAGCGCAATTCCTCCGGCCAGGGCCGTTTGCGTGCTGCCTCGCTCATCGGGCCTCCGTCATTCCGCTTCCGGCGCGGGTTTGCGGCGGCTCTTGGCCTGGGCGCGCTCCATCTCGCTCAGTTCGCGCGCCTCCTCCGGCAGCATGATGGGAATGCCCTCCCGGATCGGATAGGCCAGCCCCGCGCCGTAGGAGACCAGCTCCTGCGCCTCGCGGTCATAATGCAGCGTGCCCCGCGTCACCGGGCACACGAGAATTTCCAGCAGTTTGGGATCGACCTCTTCGCCCTGTTTGGTTTCTTCCGACATAAGACGCTCCGCTCCCTGATGTTACTGCACCGTTTGATCCTGCATCTCGTCCGAGCCCGCGAGTGAAAGCTCGATCAGCGTTACCAGCACCTCGGCCCGGTCGGCGATGCTGGGCGCCTCCAGAAGGGCCTGCTTTTCCGCCGTCTCCACGGGCGCGATGGAGGCCAGCGCATTGACCAGCCCTTCGGTGGGCGCGGCGTCGATGGAGTTCCAGTCCGCCTCCAGATCGTTCCGGTCCAGATAGAGGCGAAGGGCGCTGAGCAGGCGCGACCGGTCCACATCCCGGGCATGGGCGTCCGGCGACAGGTCCCCGGCGAAGGGCGTCCAGTCCGCTTCGGCCCGCCGGTAGGGCGTGTCCGTTTCCAGTTCCCGCCGGAGCCGGAAGCGGCTGACCCCCGTAAGGGTAATCAGGTATCTGCCGTCATCCGTCTCCGAAAAGGCGGTGATCCGTCCCGCGCAGCCGGTGGGAAAAAGCCGGTCCTCGTCCTCTTCCACCCGGGGCATGATCATGCCGATCAGCCGTTCGGCGGCCAGCGCGTCATCGACCATTTTCAGATAGCGCGGCTCGAAAATATTGAGCGGAAGATTGGTGCGCGGCAGGAGCAGGGCCCCCGCCAGCGGAAAGAGCGGAATGGTGGACGGCAGGTCGGCAATGGATTTGAAAAGGTCGTGTCCGGTCATGGGGTTTCTGCTCTCCTTCTCCCCGCCCGCCTGGAGGAATATGGAGCGGGCTCAGGCAAAGAGAATGGAGGAAAGCTTCCGCCGCCCGGCGGCGGTGACCGGATCGGCGGGCCCGTAGGCCTCGAACAGTTTGAGAAGCTGCTTGCGCGCCGCCTCGTCATTCCATGTCCGGTCCCTGCGGATGATCTCGAGCAGCGCCTCCACGGCGCCCTCACGCTCGCCGGCCGAGTTCAGCGCCAGCGCCAGGTCGTAGCGGGCCTGATGATCGTCGGGGTCGGCATCAATCCGTTCACGGAGCGTGGTGATTTCCGCCGAGTCCGCCCTGGGCTGGCGGGCGAGGTCCAGCGCGGCGCGCGCGCTCACTACATCCGGGTCCTCACGGTGTTCGGGCGGCACCAGTTCCAGCATCTGCTCGGCGCGCCCGGCATCGCCGTCGTCCATATAGCAGCGCGCGAGCCCCGCCAGCGCCTTGGGGTGATTGGCCTCGTGCTGAAGCACCTCGCCGAAGGCCTGTGCGGCGGCGGCCAGATTGCCGGTTTCGTAGATGGAACGCGCCTGTTCCAGAAGCTGGTCCACGGGCGTGGGGCCTGTGTCCCCGGTGAGCGACTGGATGAAGGACTTGATCTGGGACTCCGGCAGCGCGCCCATGAAGCCGTCCACCGGCTGACCGTTCTTGAAGGCGTAGACGGCGGGGATGGACTGGATGCGCAATTGCTGCGCCAGTTCCGGGTTCTCGTCCACATTGATCTTGACCAGCTTGACCTTGCCGCCGGCCTCGCGCACGGCCTTTTCCAGCAGAGGCGTGAGCTGGCGGCAGGGGCCGCACCACGGCGCCCAGAAATCGACGAGGACCGGGGTCTGCAGCGACGTCTGGATCACGTCCGCCATGAAGGTGGCGGTGCTGGATTCCTTGATCAGGTCCCGGTCGGGCCCGGCGTCCGCGGGCGCGCCCGGCGGCGTGGTGATTTGCATCGGCGTCGCTCCTTTTGAGTGTTATGCCTCAGATAGCGCTCACGACCGCCGCTGCCAAGGCGGGGGGCGTCAATTCCCGGGCGCCTGCGCGCCGAGGGCAGCGAAATCGAAGATTTCCGGGCGGTGGCCGCAGGCCTCGGCGAAGCGGATCAGGCCGGCGGGCGCGATGGATGTGGAGGCCGTGTTTTCCAGCGGGTGAAAGTAGATGCGTTCCGGGCGCGTGAGCGCCGCGTCCAGAATGAAGCGCACGCGGCCCTGGCTGTCGTTGAGCAGCGCGAAGGCGGTGACCGAGCCGGGGGTGACGCCCAGCGCTTCCCGCAGGAGTCCGGCGTTGCCGAAGGAAAGCCGCCCGCAGTCCAGATGCCGGTGCAGCCCCTTGAGCGGCACGTCCGTGTCGTCCTTCGCGGAGATCAGCAGCAGCGCGCCCTTTTTGTCCTTGAGGAACAGGTTCTTGGTGTGGCCGCCCGGCGGCAGCCCGGCCTTGAGCGGGCGCCCCTCCTCCACCGTGTAGATGGGCGGGTGCTCATGGGTCTCGGTTTCGATGCCCAGCCGTTCCAGAAAGGCGAACAGATCGGCGCGGGTGGCGGGCATGGGCGGTGTTCCCTTACGGTTCAGGGCGTTTCCGGCCGGTCCGGCGAGCCGGAGAGGCCGGAAAAGCCGGGTTCGTCCTCTTCCGCACGGCCGCTTTCGCCGTCTTCGGCGGGCGGCTCGCCGTCTTCGGTGTTCCCGTCGGCGATCTCCAGCGCGGCCTTGATGGTGAGCGGCAGGCAGGTGCGGTTGTTCAGCTCGTTCGATTCACGAACCGCGTTCGCGGGGTCGATGTCGGCGCACAGGAAATACGGGCCCGGCGCGGTGGTTTCCGGCACCGTCCAGCGGGCGGTGTGCCACTTGACCTCCCGGCGGCCGAGGGCGTCGAGGCTCCAGCTTCCGGCCGCGAGGCCGTCCGCGTCCTTCAGATTGCGCACCAGCAGGAATCGGATGGTGAGCGTGGGCGCTTCGTCCGCCTTGCCGTGGGCGGGGGTGAGCGGGCCTGCGCCCAGGTTCTGCACGGCGTTGCGGATCTCCAGCGTGCCGCCCGCCTGCACGGTTTCGGGCTTCGCGGAGAAGCGCTTGCTGGTAATGTCCGGCAGGGCGATGTGGTAGACCTGCGCCGCAGCGTGGTTCCCGGCCAGCGCCGCAGCGGCCCCGGCCAGCGCCAGAAGCGCAATGCTCCGCAAACGCGCGGTTGTCCCGTTCCTGCCCATGCGCACCCCCCTGAACGCATTCGATCCGCCAGAAGGATGCGCACGGCGCGCGGGCACTTTCAACCGGGTTGTGGGGGCAGGACATGGGCCGGGAGGTTCCGGCGAGGGTGGCGGGCGTTCCCGGCGCTCCGTCCGGTCCGGCCGGGCCCCCAAGCTCTGCGAACCCGCCTGCTCGTCCGGCCTTGCGGGAGAGGGGCCACGCCAAACCTCTTGACCGGCCGCTCGGGTGTGCGGCATAACCACGATCCTTCACAGACGCACCGCCTTACCCCATATTGGCGGTGCGGGGCCTTCGGGCCCCCGTGTCGTTGCCGAGCGGGCGTAGCTCAGGGGTAGAGCACAACCTTGCCAAGGTTGGGGTCGTGAGTTCGAATCTCATCGCCCGCTCCATTTTCTCCTTCAATTGCCGAGCTTGAGCCTGGAGGGATCTGGACAGATGCCCGGAGCGCGAGACCTGCCGCCCGCCCGCGCTCATTCCCCGGGACAACCGGCTTTCGTCATCAATTCCTCGACGTTCCGGGCCTGCCCCTCGCTGCCGAGACGGCGATAGAGGTTTTGTGACCGTCTCCATGCGGCGCAGGCTCCCGCAGTCTGGCCTTGCCCCTCGAGGGCCTGGCCGCGCCAGCGTTCGAATTGCGCCACTTCCGCGTTTTCCGCCCCCATTTCCTCGAAGATGGTCAGCGCACGGACCAGCAAGTCCGCAGATTGAGCGAATTCACCCCGATCGAGAGCCACGGCGCCCAGATTGCCGAGAACGCTTGCCTGGCCGTACCTGTCCTCTCCCTTGCGGAAGAGAGCCTGGG
>JBKHIN010000191.1:0-6272 GCA_046538635.1 Alphaproteobacteria bacterium | reverse complement strand
CAGACATCGGGCCGGGCATGGCGCGCTGCCCGGACGCGCCCGGCATCTTCCGCGCCGCCCGTCAGTTTCAGCTTTAGGGCCCTGGCGTGTTCGCAGGCGCGGGCGCCGCTTGCCGTTTCCTCCTCACTGCCCGCACCGAGTGTGAACGTGGTCACCAGCGGCTTCAACGCGGTCAGTCCGGCCAGCGCCCAGGCGGGTTTTCCGCTCAACGCCGAGTCCAGATCCCACATAGCGCAATCGAGGGCGTTGCGGGCGCCGCCGCAGGGCAGCAGATGCTGAAGGTCTTCCCGTGTCGCTCCGGATTCGATTTCACTACGGACGAAGTCGACCTGCGCAATCATCTCGTCCGGATCGGACACCAGGTAATAGACCCCGGCCGCCTCTCCTCTGCCCGTGCCTCCGTTTTCTTCCAGCGTGACGACAATGACGTCGACCGTGGTGAAGGTACGGCCGGTGATCCGGAACGGCGCCTTCAGCCGCAGGCTTTCCCGGGCGACGCCGAGACGGCGGGCGCTGCGTGGCTGCCCGACACCGCGCGCGGCGGCTTTGCGGTTCGGATCGTTCATGTCTCTCCCGCCGTCAGTACGCCAGGCTGAAGTTGAACACGCTGCCCACGGCACAGAACGCGATCAGTCCCGCGATCGACAGCAGCAGCAGCACACTCCACAGTCTGGCCAACCAGCCGCTCTTGTGCCCCCAGACCACGGAGAGGTTCCACACGCCCACGGCAAGGGCCGCCACGGGAATGATCGCGGCGAATTGCAGTCCCCGCAGGAGCCCGTCGAGCGAACCGTCCAGAAGCGTCAGGGTCGAGAGCATCTGGAACATCAGGACCATCCAGGCGGCGAACCAGATCAGCAGAAGCAACGTCGCCAGCCGGACCAGCCGGTACGCCGTGGCCGGACGGCCTTCGAGCGGGAACGCCGCACCGAACCGCCACCGGCCCACGGCCCGAACAACCCAGGAAAGAATTGTCAGGGCCAGGATGCCGAGGGATGCTCCAACTACGGGCAGCAACAGCGCCTGAGAACGCCACGCGGGCGGACGCTCAAAGACGATAATCGGAGACAGGGGCTCGAAGCTCAGCATGGAAACCTTGCCGTCCTCCATGCGGGCCGCCAGCAGATCCTTTCCGCCAACCTCGCGCCATACGTAAGGTTCGATCTCGCGCCAGCGCCGGGGAGCGCCGCCGACCCCCTCGAAGGCCGGCGTTACCAGATCGCCGTTCTCTTCCGCTACGATCCTGAACTGGCCCAACAACCCGCTGAGCGCCAGGAAGTTGGTCCGGATACCGCGTGAAATTTCGTAGTACCCCGCAACCTCGGCGGCGTGAGCCTCGGCCGTGTCGAGCACCGGCGCCGCCTCGACCTCCCGGGGAAAATACCGATCCGTGAACGCCTCGAACAGGAATCCACGGACGCGGCTCGTCGCGCCGTTGTTCCCGGCACTGTTCATCGAGACAAAAAGGCCGATGTCCTGATCGAGAAACAGATTCAGATTGGAATGGAAATACTGGGTGTCACCGCCATGCGCGATGACACGCTGGCCGTTCCGGTTGGCCTGGTAAAAACCTAGGCGCATGGAATTCAGCGGCGGAATGTGGGGATCGGCCGTCTCGTGCATCTGCCTTGCGGTTTGGGGAGAGAGCAGCGCCCCACCCTCCTGCAAATGGGCGATCATGAAGCGGGCCATATCCTCGCCGGTGGCCGACAGGGCACCGGCGGGCGTGGCGGCGATGATTTCGAACGCTTGCGCCTCGCCCTCCGAAGCCTTCTTATAGCCCGTCGCCATTTCCGCATCCAGATCTTCCGGCAAGGGTTGGCGGAAGGTGGAGCGCGTCATCCCCAGCGGTTCGAAAATATTGCGCTCCACATACTCGTTGAACGGCATCCCGGAAACCCGCTGCACGATATATCCGGCCAGCGCCGTGCCGTAATTGGAATAGGCAGGCGTGGTGCCCGGCGGGAAAATCCGTTCGGGCACGCCCGATTTCAGATAGGCCTCGAGCGTGAGAAGATCATCCGGATCCTCCACGATCAGGTTCTTCACCTTTTCCTCAAAGCCCGGCGTATGGGTCATGAGGTGGCGCAGGGTGATGGGCGCCCCGAAGGCTTCCGGTATCTGAAAATCCAGATACGTATTGATATCGGTGTCGAGGTCGAGCTTGCCCTGTTCCACAAGCTGCATCACCGCCGTCCAGGTAAACAGCTTGGAAACGGAACCCGGCCGGAACAGCGTGCGGGCCGGATCGACCGGCGTACGCTTTTCCAGATCGGCATAGCCGTATCCCTTGGCAAGCAGGATTTCCCCGTCCTTGACGATCGTGACCACGGCGCCGGCAATATCCCCACGGGCGAGGGCATAGGGCATGTAACCGTCGAGCCAGGTCTCAAGGTCGGCGCGGGTGAGGGCTGGGGCCGCCGTGCCGCCACCGGCCACATCGGGGGCAGGCTCCGGATCTTGCGCCGCTGCCATCCCTTCCTGCGCGAGTGCGGGAGCTTCGGACCCAACCCCGCCCGCATCGGCTTCCTCCGGTTGGGCGAAGGCAGCGGGCGATGCCGCCAGGATCAGCAACGCCGCCCACGAAGCCGCAATCGTCTTGCGAAACATGCTCTACGTCCTTTCCGCCACGCGGGTATACACACCGGGAAGCCGGTTCAGAACCGCGCGCCCAACTTCATGCCGAACGTCCTTGGACGGATGGTTGTTGCCGCAACGGCGGTGCCCGGCCGCGTGCCGAAGAAGCCCGTCGACACGATGCCAAGGGCGTCGGTGACGTTCTGGGCATAGGCGGTCACCGTAAACCGGTCGAACGTCAGGCCTGCGCGCAGATCGAGCGTGTGATAGTCCGGAACCTCCTGACGCTGACCGAAAACGGCCCGAAACGTGGCGTCGAATCCGGCCGCCTGTTCGCCCACATAGCGCCACGTGCCCCCGATGAAGGCCGTGGCGTCCGCAAATACCGGCCTCTCATAGTTCACGTCGACCGCGGACGACCATTCCGGGACGAAGGGAAGCCGGTCGCCGTCGAGGCCGCCGACAACGGGCGGCGTGTCCGCCGTCAGTTCGGCATCGGACCAGGCGCCGTTGACCAGGACGGTCAGCCCGTCCACCGGCCTGACCGTGCCCGTGAACTCGACGCCGTAGCTGCGCGCCGTATCGCCATTGGCATTGGCGCCGAATTCGCCGATGCCGGTGGGAAAGGAGGCGAAAATGAGGATGTCGGACCAGTCGATATAGAAGGCGGCGGCGTCCAGAGAGAACATGCCGCCCGCGGACTGGGCCTTGACACCGACCTCATAGTTGATGAGCGAGTCGGCCGAGAATTCGACCGGATAGTCGGGCCCGGCCCCCGGCGGCACTACATTGGGGCCGCCCGGACGATACCCCTTGGCGACGCGCGCATAGAGCGACGTGTGATCGTTCACCTCGAAACGCGGGGCGACCGACCAGGTGAAGACGTCCTCCGAGGACTCGCCGGTCAGCACCAGCGGCGCCGGCTGGTCCACAAGAAGCTGGAACGCACCGTCCTGAAACTGTTCCGAATCCTGCTCATTGTAGCTGTAGCGCCCTCCGGCCGAAATCTCGAACCGGTTCGTGACGTGCCAGGTCGCATTGGCGAACGCCGCATACTCCGTGTAGGTAGAGTCGAGAAAGAGGATCGCGAAGTCGGGGAACCCGAAGAGCGCCGGGTCCGTCAGGGTCTGCGCCGCGATGTCGAAGGGCAGCAAGGCCTGATCGATCAACGCGTCTTCGTGAGTGAAATAGCCGCCCACCAGCCATTCGAGCCTGTCCGATGACGGAGAGGCAAGACGCACTTCCTGCGTGACCTTCTTCTGATTGATGTCATTCGTGATGATCAGGCCGAGATCGTCGGGGCTGCCGTACAGAAGCGTGACCAGGGCGCCGAGCGGAATGGTCTGATCGTTGATCTGCTGCTGGTCGAGCTCGCCGTAGCTCGTCGATGACGTCAGAGTAGCGAAACCCAGATCCCAATCGACGGTGCCGTTATAGAGCTGGTATTCCACGGCCTGCGGCTCGGGCCAGAACTGGGCACGCACCAGCTTGCCGCCCAGAGGCGCCAGCGTGAAAGGGTCCGTGTCCAGAGGTTCCAGCGTCAAGGGATCCGCGTCAAAGGCGGAGCGCCCCTCCACGTCCACCTTTTGATAGAGCGCGGTCAGACGAACGGACAGCGTTTCCGCAGGTTCGAACAGAACCGAGGCCCGGCCGCCGAAACGCTGCGCGTCGTTGATGTCCTCGGCGGGAACGCCGATGGCGTCGATATAGCCGGGGTCCTCCCGGTAGAAACCGCTGGCCCGGAAGGCGGCGTTATCGCCGAGCGGCAGGTTGACCATGCCGTTACCCGACCAGCCCAGATCGGCCGCGCCTTCGGTCACTTCGAGGCCGCCCTGGACGCGCGCTTCATATGTGCCGAGCCTGGGCGCGGTGGTGACGAAGCGCAGGACGCCGCCCAGCGAATTGGCGCCGTAAAGCGTTCCCTGGGGGCCGCGCAGCACCTCGATCCGGTCAATGTCGAAGGTGTCGAAATCCCCCGCCAGAACGGCGCCGTTGGCCAGGCTGGTGCTCGAGCCGAACGGCGTTTCATCCATGTAAACCCCGAGCGTGGAGCTGACCGAACCCGTGTTGATGCCCCGCAGGATCAGCCGGGCCGAACCGGGCGCATCCTGGACCACGCCAAATCCGGGAACCTGGGCCGCATAGTCGAGGAAGCTGTCGGCCTGAAGGCGCTCAAGGCTTTCGCCGGCGAGCACGGTTACGGATTGGGGAATGTCGATGAGCGCTTCCTCGCGCTTCTGCGCCGTCACGACGATAACGTCGCTCTCCCCGGCGCCCGCCCTTTCATCGGCATTCTCCTCATCCTGCGCGAATGCCGGCGGGCACAGGAACGCGGCCGTCAAGACCGTCAGAGCCACCCCGTTCTTCAGATTCTGCACGGTGAACATCACACAAACCTCCCCTCACGGGCCCGCTTCTTTCCGGGCCTGGCCGGCTGTGACGCGCGGCTTTCGGACGGCTCGCGATTTCCGGATATTTCGCTCAGTAGACGATGGATTTGCCGTCACCGGCGGGAGGCTGACGCGATCACCGGGCGGCTCCGCCTCGAGGCGTTGCCCGTTCCCCCGCGCGCGCCCGGGAAAGTCCAACCATGGAATTTCAGCCCCACATCCATTACCCGCAAACACGACCTTGCCGAAACGCCTGCCCGGCATTCAGCATCCATGAACCCACAGTGATCCCAATTGGAAAAGAGTCAACGACTTTTTTCTATTCAGGATTTCCAATCTTGATTAGGATTGTGTATGGGCAACAACGGATGGGGGCGGCAGCCGCGGCGGGCGGGTGAATTGACCTTTGCGCCTGCGCGCCGGCACCGCTAGGGTTGTGCAATGCAAAAAGGATTGAGGATGCAAAATTTTTCCAGCCGGGACTCCGGCCAGACCCTCAAACCGCGGCCCGCCAGGCGGGGCGGACCGCCGGACCCGCGCGAAACGTCCGCGGCCGCCCCGGAAGGGAGTCCGACGCTGGGCAGCATCCTGCGCCGTCTCCGCTTGAAGAATCGATGGACGCTGAAGGAAATGAGCGAGCGGACGGGCATTCCGCTGTCCACCCTCTCCAAGGTGGAGCATGACCGGCTCACACTCACCTATGACAAGCTGCTGCAGCTCAGCCAGAATCTCGGTATTCCGATTTCGGATTTGTTCAGCGAGGCGGAGCCCTCCTCGGCCCGGGCAGTGACGGGGCGGCGCTCCATCGGCACGGTTTCACGGTCGGTGCGCGTGGAAACGCCGAATTACGACTATTACTATCTCTGTACGGAACTTCGCAAGAAGCGAATGGTGCCCATTCTCACGAAGGTGCGTGCGAAGACGCTGGAGGAATTCGGCGAACTCGTCGTCCATGCCGGCGAGGAATTCGTCTATGTGCTCGACGGGGTCGTCGAGGTGCATACGGAATTCTACGATCCCGTCATCCTGAATGCCGGGGAATCCATCTATCTGGACAGCAATATGGGGCATGCCTATCTGGCGGCGGGCGGCTGTGAGGAAGCCACGCTGCTGGGCATCTGTTCCAGTGCCGACAGCACACTGCTGGAATCCCTGATGCCGCCAAACGTGCCGGATAACGGCGCCTGACCGCCGGGGTCTTCGCACCGGCGCGTACTCGCCCCCGTATTGACCAGGTGATAAAGGCCACTTCAGCGCAAATTCCCCCTACGAGCTCGCCAGCCAAGAGGAAATCTCTACAGCGAC
>JBKHIN010000190.1:0-6281 GCA_046538635.1 Alphaproteobacteria bacterium | reverse complement strand
TTTCCCACCTGTTTATGACAACAATTCGTACAGAAATCGTTAGCCGCCGCCGGGTCCGCCGGGTCCGCCGGGGGCGGCTGCAACGCTTTCTTGAGGAAGAAAAGCTATCCGGGCACGCACCTCTTTCGGCCCGAGTGCCGCCCGGGCCGCCATGAGGGTGGAAGGACGGGCTGGTGTCCTGTGCTGCCGCCGCCGCCAGTGGCGCGGCCGGTTCTTCCCGTTCCCCTGGCGTATCTGCGTTCCCGGTTCCGGCAAGCTGCACCGAGGAGGGCCGTATGACGGCTGTGAGGAAACTGCGCGAGGCGATCGACGAGACGGCGGACAGGTGGGAATCGGCGGCGGCTTCGCTGGAAACCTGCATTGCCTCCCCCCGGCCCGCCATTGCCCGGCGCGCGCAATCGCTCAGGCAGGAGGCCGCCCGAACGGCCGGGCGGTTGAGGCAGGTGCTGGAGGAGGCCCGGGAGCTGGCGCCCGAGGCGCGCGAGCGGGTCGTGACCGAAATCGATCAGTTCAGGAATTACCTGAACGAGGGTGGGGCCGGTGAAACGGAGTCACTCCGTATAAAGAAAATCAAGCAATCAAGGCAACGGCTCGAAAAATGCCTTGGCTGCATCGCCGAGGACGTGCATCCGGACTTCGAGCAGGCGGTGAGCGACTGGCTCCGTGCCCAGATGGAACTGGAAACCGGCCTGGACCTCATGGCCCGGCGCTTGGCCTGCGAACGGGCCGGAAACCGGGCGCAGCTCGAAGCCCGCAAGCCGGAAATCCTCCAGCGCATCGAGCATTTCCGGAACCTGCTGAAGGAACGGCGCGTTTCCGCCGCAAGGCGCGGCCGCCCCTTCGGGCCGGAGATGAGCGCCGCCTATCAGAAACTCTGCAATACCTTCCAGCATCCCGCCGGTTAGGGGGCCGTTCCGCCGGGGGCGCGCACGACGGGACGCACGCCGCTCCCGGTTGACGCCCCGCCCGGCGCCTGCCTATGTCGAAGCGTCCCGCGCGGCCCAGGCAAGGAGGAAGAGCGAGGTGGCGGCGGTCTATCGCATCTATGCGGCCCTGATGACGGCGCTGCGCGCGCTGCACAAGCCGGTGACGCTGGGCGTGCGCGTGCTGGTGGAGGATGCGGAGGGACGCGTGCTGCTGGTGCGCCATACCTATCTGCCCGGCTGGTATCTGCCCGGCGGCGGCATCAAGCCGCGCGAGACGCTGCACCAGGCGGCGGTGCGCGAACTGGCCGAGGAAACCGGAATTCTCGCCCGCGAGACGCCCCGCCTGTTCGCGGCCTATACCAATTTTCACCAGTCCAAATCCGACCATGTAATGCTTTACGTCCTGCGCCGCTTCGAGCGGCGGGACTGGTCGCCGGATTTCGAAATCGCGGAATGCGCCTTCTTCGCGCAGGACGACTTGCCCGCGGATATCAGCCCGGCCACCCGGCGGCGGCTGGAGGAGGTGAGAACCGGCGCCCGTCCGGCCCTGCACTGGTAGCGGTTCGGCACACGGCCGGCGGATGCCTCAGTAGCGCACCATGGCCTCCACGCCCCACACCGGCGGTTCGTTCACGAAGCCGGAGAAATTGTTGAAGTCGATCGCGCCCTCAAGCGAGACATCGTCGAGGATATTGCGGCCGAACGCCGCCACTTCCCAGCGCCCGCCGTCATGGGCATAGCCGACCCGCATGCCGCCCTCCACCAGGCCGTTGTCGCGGAATTCCACGCTTTCATAGAGGAAGAAATTGATCCGGCTGCGGTAGAACCAGTCGGTGAAGATGAAGGCCTCGCCGCGTCCGCCGAAGACGGGCACGCCGTAGCGCGCCGTCACGCTGGCGATGTAGCGCGGCGCCTGGGGCAGGGGATTGCCGTCGATGAGGGCATTGCCGGTCACGGGATTGATCGGGTCCAGCACCGTGCAGGGCGCGCCGCAAATGCCCACCTCCAGGTCATCGT
This sequence comes from Alphaproteobacteria bacterium, assembly GCA_046538635.1. Classification (GTDB taxonomy): domain Bacteria; phylum Pseudomonadota; class Alphaproteobacteria; order JAJFIK01; family JAJFIK01; genus JBKHIN01. The sequence continues at coordinate 4,338 of JBKHIN010000190.1, read as the reverse complement.
CCAGAATTTCGGTTTCGTTGAGGCTGAACCCCGCCGTCAGGTCGAGGCCTTCGAGCGGCGTCACTTGCGCATCGATCTCGAAACCGTAGCCGGAAACGGCCCCGGCGTTCAGGAGCTGATTGAAATTGCCCGCGCCGCCCACCGCCGTGAGCTGCTGGTCGTCCGTCCGGAAATAAAACCCGGTCACATTGAACCGGCCGCGCCCGTCCCAGAATTCCGTTTTCGCCCCCAGCTCGATGCTGTCGATGGTTTCCGTGTCCGCCACGGTGACCGCGTCGCCGAACAGGATGCGCCCCTGCACGCTGGGCGCGCGGAAGCTGCGGGCGTAGCGGGTATAAAGGCTGACCGCTTCCGTGACTGCATAGCGCGCGCTGGCGTCGCCCGACAGCACGATGTCGTCGAGTTGAACGGGATCGGGCGTCAGCGGGCCCGCCCCCAGCGGACTGACCAGCCGTTCGGCGGCAAAGTCCTTTTCCTCTCCGGAGAGGCGCAGGCCGGCCGAAAGCGTCCAGCGCGGGGCGGCGGACCAGGCCGCGGCCGTGAAGACCGCCCAGGCCAGGGTTTCCTGCTCCTGCACCGCGCGCCCGTTCTCGACGCCGCCCGCCAGCGTGTCGAAGCTCAGATTCTCAAGCTCCAGCGACTCGTGGAAGAAGAACGCGCCCGCCGTTGCCGTGACCCGGGTCACGGGCTCGAACAGCAGCCGCACTTCCTGCGTGAACTGGTGGTGCCCGGTGATGTTGTCGGCGGTCTCCGCGGGGAAGGGGATGAGGCCGGGGCCCGAAGGCGGCGCGAACACGGCGCCGAAGCCGCCGTCCACGTCGCCGCGCGCCTCGATGGAGACCGTCTCGTAGCCCGTCACCGAGGTCAGCGTGCCGATATCCAGCGCGGCTTCCGTCTTCAGGCTGGCGCCGAAATTGGACACTTCCAGGATCTGGGTGGCGTCCTGGGCCGTTTCGTCCCGGCGGAACTCCGGAACGAGGCCGCCCGTGCCGGGCCGGATGACGTTCGCCCGGAACAGGCGCGACCCGCCGTCGAGATACCGTCCGTGGACGTTCAGCAGCATGGTCACGGTCTGCGACGGTTCGCCCTGCACCTGAAAGCGGCCCGCGAATTCCGAGAATTCCTCGAACCCCTCCTCGCCGCCGGAGAACGTGTTGTCGACGAAATCGTCCCGCCGCTGAAAGAGCGCGGAAAGGCGCCCCGTCAGCGCCTCGCCCGTGAGCGGCCCGCTGACCGCCCCCTCCGCATCCACCGTGTTGAAGCGTCCGTAGGAAGCGCGGGCATAGCCCTCGAACGTTTCGGTGGGGCGGGCGGATTCGAACTTGACGATGCCCGCCGGCGTGTTGCGGCCGAACAGCGTGCCCTGGGGCCCGCGCAGGATTTCGATACGCTCCAGGTCGAAGACGGGAAAGCCCTTCAGGATCGGGTTTTCCAGCACGATTTCGTCATAGATCAGGCTGACGGGCTGGCTGGCGTTCAGGTCGAAATCGGTGTTGCCGAGACCGCGGATGTAGAAGCGGGGGAAGGTGCGGCCCGAGGAAGACTCCGCATAAAGGCTGGGCGAGCGCCCGGCGAGGAACAGAATGTCCTCGCCCCCCGAACTGATCACGTCGAGCTTCTCGCCCGAAAGCACGTCGATGGAGAGAGGGACTTCCTGCAGATCCTCCGCGCGCTTCTGGGCGGTCACGATGATGACGTCGTCCCCGGCCGCCTCCTGCGCGCCCGACGGCACCGGAATTATTCCCGCACTGAGCACTGCGGCGCACACCGCGCGCCGAACACATACGCCTGACATGACCTTCCCCCGCACTTGCTGACCTGCCGGACCCTGTCCGGATCAGGCAGCGATCATAACGCGACGTGCCGAAGGCCGTTATCAAGAACGCTTGAGGCCGGCGTGTGCACGCGCGCCGGCTTCTGCCGGCGCCCGCGTTCGAGGAATAAGGGTACGGGAAGTCAGTGTTCGCGGGTGGGCGCCCCTTCGCCCCTCACTTCGCCGAGCGTCTCCGCCATTGCGGTGGACAGCCGCCCGGCGGACCAGGCCATGGCGCCCAGCGCCACCCCTTCGGCGAGCAGGGTGATGCCCAGGAAGACACTCAGCAGCCAGGCCGCCCCGACGGGGATGTAGGCCCACAACACAAAGGCGAGCACGAGGGAGAGCACACCGCTCAACAGCACCAGTCCCCAGTTGGGAAGCGGGCGGACGCTCAGGGAAAAGATGATCTTGGACAGCCCTTCGACGGCGAAGAACACCACCAGCAGCACCGAGGCCACGGCCAGCGCCGCGCCGGCATTGCCGATGATCAGGAAACCGATGATGATGCTGAGCACGGCGGAAATCGCCTGCAGCCAGAAATTCGGCGTGTTCTGCGCACCGATCAGGGTGATGCCCTGAAAGATGCCGCTGACCACCAGCAGCCAGCCGACGAGGCTGACCAGGGCGGCCGCCGTGAACAGCGGGTAAAAGAGGGCAATGAGCCCGGCGAGGATCAGGGCCGCCGCCTGAACGAAATAGAGGAAGCGGCGTCTGCGGATCGAGGTGCGCATTGCGGTGCGCATGTTGTCCGCTGCGAGCTTGAGATCATCGGCCATGTCGTTTCCATTCGCGTTGCGCGCGGTCCGCCGCTCGGCACCGGCCGCGAGGCATTCCCGTTTTCCGGGCGCAATCGTGAGGGAACGGAGATTGAAAATCGCTTAAAGGCAGTGGAGGAGGGCCCCGGCCCGGCTCAGCCGGCGGAGCCGGGAGCGCGAGGATCTCCTGCCCCATGAGCGGGATTGGCTTCAGGTCAAGAGAAGGAGATCCTCCGGACCGCGCTTCGCGCGTCCCGAAGGATGACACTTTGAGAAAAGCCGGCTGGTTATCCCGCCAGCCCCGTCAGTTCCGCCGCCTTCAGCCGTCCGCGGTCATGGGGCGCGGTGAAATCCTGATCCGGGCCCAGGGGCACGATGCGCGTGGGGTTCACGGTGGGGTGGCTGCGGTAATAGTGGTTCTTGATGTGGTCCATGTGCACGGTCGCCGCCACGCCCGGGACCTGGTAAAGCTCGCGCAGATAGTTCGACAGGTTCCGATAATCCGCGATCCGGCGCACATTGCACTTGAAGTGAAGGGCGTAGACGGCGTCGAAACGGACCAGCGTCGTGAACAGCCGCCAGTCGGCCTCCGTCAGCCGCGCGCCCGCCAGATAGCGCTGGCGCGCGAGGCGTGTTTCGAGCCGGTCCAGCGTCTCGAACAGCGCCGAGGCGGCCTCCTCATAGGCTTCCTGGCTGGTGGCGAAGCCCGCCTTGTAGACGCCGTTGTTAACGGTGTCGTAGACCAGCGCGTTCACCTCGCCGATGACGGGCAGCAGGTCCTCCGGCGCGAAATCGAGCGCCGCCTTCTCCGGCGGCAGATAGCCGTTGAAGGCGCTGTTCAACATGCGGATGATCTCGGCGGACTCGTTGCTGACGATGGTGCCCCGGGTCTTGTCCCACAACACGGGCACGGTCACGCGGCCCGTATAGCGCGGATCCGCCTTCGTATAAACCTCGTAAAGGCGGCTGATCCCGCGGACGGGGCCTTCCCCGCAGCCGTCCTCCCGGCCCAGGGTCCAGCCTTCCCCGCCCATATGGGAATCGGTTACGGTAATGCTGATCAGCTCCTCAAGCCCCTTCAGCTTGCGGAAGATCAGGGTCCGGTGCGCCCAAGGGCAGGCAAAGGACACATAGAGATGATAGCGCCCCGGTTCCGCCTCGAAGCCGCCCTCGCCCGTGGGGCCCGGCGCGCCGTCCGGCGTCACCCAGTTGCGGAAGCTCGTGTCCGGGCGCACGAAGCGCCCGCCCGTCCTCTTGGTGTCGTACCACTGATCGTGCCAGACGCCCTCGATCAACTTTCCCATGACCATGCTCCTGAAACTTGAACCTGCCACTGTCCGCCGCGTTATGCTGGCAAGCCGTTAACGGAGTGATGTGGGAGGAAATGGCCGTGAGGCAATTCATGTTCCTGTGTGTTCTGGCGCTGGCCTGCGGCGGCGCCATTGCGGCAAAACCCGGCCCCGAACCCGTCAGGGCGCAGGAGGCGGCGGATTACTCGGTCCTGCCTGCGGATATGGAGGCATTGCGCGATCTCGACGCCCGCCACCGCGCCATTGTCCGGCGGGCGGCGCGCATGTGCTCGGGCCTGCGGGGCACGTTGCCGCGCACGGGGCTTTATGCCGACCCCTGCGTGCGGCGCAATGTGGAGAGCGGCCTGGAGAAGGCCGAGGATCCGCAACTGACCGCCTTTCATTACGCCCTGCCGCTGCGCGTGCGCTATGACGGTCTGCGCAGCGAGGCGGACTGGCGCCGGGCGGTGAACAAGGC
>JBKHIN010000034.1:0-13775 GCA_046538635.1 Alphaproteobacteria bacterium | reverse complement strand
AACGGCGTCACGAGGGACGTGGCCGAACAGATTTTCGATCAGGCGGCGAAATTCGCGGGCTACGGCTTCAACAAGGGTCATGCGGCGGCCTATGCCCAGGTGGCGTTCCAGACGGCGTATCTGAAGGCCAACTATCCGGTGGAATTCCTCGCCGCCTCCATGACTCTCGATATAGAACGGGCGGACCGGCTGAGCATTTTCCGTCAGGAGGCGGAGCGTCTGGGCGTGAAAGTGCAGCCGCCCGACGTGAATTCCTCCGGAGCGGTCTTCACCCCTGCCGCGAACCGGGAGGGTAGTCATCCTGCCATTCACTTCGCGCTTTCAGCCATCCGCAATGTGGGCCGCGCGGCCATGGAGCATGTGGTCGCCGTGCGCGAGGCGGACGGCCGTTTCAAGAGCCTCGCCGACTTCGCCGAACGGGTGGACCCGCGCCATGTCTCGAAACGGGTCATCGAGGGGCTCGCGGGCGCGGGCGCCTTTGACAGTCTCAATCCCAACCGGGCGCAGGTGATGGCCTCCGCCGATCTCATTCTGGGCATGGCGGCGCGCGCGGCGGAGGAACGCGACAGCTCCCAGACCAGTCTGTTCGGCGATGCCGCGCCCGAAGAGCATGCGCCGCGCCTGCCCGATGCGGAGCCGTGGGATACGCTGGAGCGGCTGTCGCGGGAGATGGAGGCGGTGGGCTTCTATCTCTCCGGCCATCCGCTCGATGACGTTCAGGCGTCGCTGCGCCGGGCCGGGGTCATCGGCTTTGCGGATCTGCTGTCGGCGGGCACCCGGGGAGCCTCATCGGCCAAGCTGGCGGGCACGCTCGTCCGCTGTCAGGAGAAGAAATCCCGCAACGACTCCCGTTTCGCCATTGCCGAACTGTCCGATCCCACGGGCGGGTTCGAGGTCTGGATTTTCTCCGAGCTTCTTTCCACCTCGCGCGATCTCCTGGAGACAGGCGAGGCGCTGGTGGTTCACGTCACCGCGGACTGGAATGGCGAGGATCTGCGTCTGGTCGCGCGCAAGATCGAGCGCGTGGCCGACGTGGCGGACGCGGCTTCCGCGGGCCTGCTCGTCTATGTGGACGAGGGCCTTCATGTGCCGGGCCTCAAGTCGTCGCTGGGCGGGCCGGGCAAGGGCGAGGTGCGCCTGCGCATCCCCGTTGCAGGCGGCATGAAGGAAGTGGATTACCTCCTGCCCGGCCGCTATGCGGTGACGCCGCGCATCCGCAGCGCCGTCAAGGCGGTTCCGGGCGTCGTTCATGTGGAGGACCTTTGAATCCTGCCGGCTCTCCCATGCAAGGGCGCATGCTGCTCCGCGAGTTTCCTCGCCCGAACCAATATTTGCGGAAAAATCGTGCATACTTGTTATATTCGAACCATGGACCGGATCGAAATCATTGACCGCTTGCGCCAACATCGTGCCCAGCTCGAAAGGCTGGGGGTGACCCATGCGTATCTGTTCGGTTCAGCCGCCCGGGACAGGGCGGGACCGGACAGCGACGTCGATGTCATGGTCGATCTGGACGAGGGGCCGGGCGGCCGCAAGCCGCTTTTCAGCGCATTCGATGTTGGCGGCATCCAGTATGAACTGACTCGGATACTGGGGCGGCGCGTGGATCTTGTAGTCCGCAGTGATGCACTCAAACCTGGCAAGCCCTTGCGGAGTGTGGCCGAAAGCCGACTGATCGATGTCTTTTGAGATCGCCCGCAAAACAGTTCGTGCCATTGTGGCGGCCCGCGAAAATATTGGCTTGATACGGCAATGGGCGGGTGAACGTGATCTAGAATCTCTCAGGACCGATATCCTCGTTCGTTACGCCATAGAACGTGCCTTCATCGCGATCGATTCATCCATCAAGGACATTCCTGCCGATCTTCTCGAAACCTTTGCCATTCCTGCAGGGATGATCGCGGGTTTCAGAAATGCGCTGGCGCACACCTATGATGACATCATAGACGAGCGCGTAATCCTGACCATTCGCGAGGACCTCCCGGCGCTTGACTCCGCGCTCGCAGGCATGCTGAAGGCGTTGGAAGAGCCGGGCGGGAAACTTACCTGAACGGAAAAGCCCATCACGGTTTTTCGTGCCATCCTTGCCTCCCGAAACCTTGCATTGTCGCGGGCGAGCGCCTATAACGCGCACCATTCCACACGCGGGCATCCCGGTGGCGCCGGCGGTTTTCCGCCGAAGCCAGCAGCCGGTTCCGGTGCCGGGGAAACCCGGTCACGCCCGCGGAGGCCTAACCGGATAACAGGAGAGACGCATGGCGTTGCCGGACTTCACCATGCGCCAGCTTTTGGAAGCTGGCGTGCATTTCGGGCACCAGACGCACCGGTGGAACCCGAAAATGGACACCTATATTTTCGGCGTCCGCAACAATATCCACATCATCGATCTGTCGAAGACGGTGCCGCTGCTTCATCAGGCGCTGCTGGCGATCCGCCAGGCGGTGGCAGGCGGCGGCCGGGTGCTGTTCGTGGGCACCAAGCGCCAGGCGGCCCGGCCGGTGGCCGAAGCGGCCCAGAGCTCGGCGCAATATTTCGTCAACCATCGCTGGATGGGCGGTACACTGACGAATTGGAAGACCATTCTCAATTCCATCCGGCGGCTGAGAACGCTGGAGGAAACGCTGGGCGCCGAGCACAGCGGCCTCACCAAGAAGGAACTGCTGCAGATCACGCGCGAGCGCGACAAGCTGGAGCGCGCGCTGGGCGGGATCAAGGAGATGGGCGGCCTGCCCGACATGCTCTTCGTGATCGACACGAACAAGGAATCCATCGCCGTTCAGGAGGCCACAAAGCTCGGCATTCCGGTGGTGGCCGTGGTGGACACCAATTCGGACCCGGAAGGGATCACCTATCCCATCCCCGGCAACGACGATGCCGCCCGCGCCATCTCGCTCTATTGCGATCTGGCCGCCCGCGCGGTGATCGACGGCATTTCCGAAAGCCAGGCGGCCTTTGGCGTGGATATCGGCGAGGCCGAGGATGCGGGTGAAACCGTGACCGAGGAACCCGCTGTTGCCGCGGAACCCGAGAGCGGCGGCGAGGAAGCCGCGCAAGCCGGGCAGGAGGCTGCGGCTGGTGGTGAACAACCCGCTGAGGCCGCCCCTGCCGAAACGGAGCCCAAGACCAAAACCAAAACGAAGACCAAGGCCAAGACCAAAACCAAGACCAAAGCAAAGACAAAGACGAAGGCCAAGACCAAAGCCAAAACCAAAACGAAGGCGAAGGCCAAGGACGACGTCGGCACGGGCGATGCAAAGAGTCCGGAAGCCGCGCAGGAAACGCCTGCAGCGGCCGGGGAGTCCGGCGCCGCGGCTGAGTCCGGCGAGGCCGCCGAAGGCGGCAAGACCAAGACAGAGGGTGAGGCCGAAACCTCCGCTTGAGGGTCGGCCGGATAGGAATGAACGGCACGCGATAAGGGAAAGGGAGTCATGGCCAACATTACGGCTGGCATGGTGAAGGATCTGCGCGAGAAAACCGGCGCGGGCATGATGGACTGCAAGGCGGCCCTCAACGAGACGGGCGGCGACATGGATGCGGCGGTCGACTGGCTGCGCAAGAAAGGCATCGCCAAGGCGGCGAAGAAGGCGGGCCGTGTGGCGGCGGAAGGGCTGATCGGCGTCGCCGTCGCGGACGGCAAGGGCGCGGTCGTGGAGGTCAATTCGGAAACCGACTTCGTGGCCCGGAACGAAACCTTCCAGACGATGGTGCGCGATATCGCCCGGGTAGCGCTGGAAGCCGGCGGCGACATCGAAAAGGTGAGCGCCGCAAATTATCCGGGAACGGACAAGACGGTGAGCGATTACGTGACCGAAACGGTCGGCATGATCGGCGAAAATCTGTCTCTCCGCCGCGCGGCGGCGCTGGAAGCGTCGCCCGGCGTGGTGGTGTCCTACATCCACAATGCCGCCGGCGAAGGGCTGGGCAAGATCGGCGTTCTGGTCGCCCTGGAATCGGAGGGCGACCGGGACAAGCTGAAGGAACTGGGCCGCCAGCTTGCCATGCATGTGGCCGCCGCGGCGCCGCTGGCGTTAAGGGCGGAAGATCTCGATCCGCAAGTAGTCGAGCGCGAAAAGGCCATATTCGGCGAACAGGCGCGCGCCTCGGGCAAGCCCGACAATATCGTGGAGAAGATGGTCGAGGGCCGGCTGCGCAAGTTCTACGAAGAAGTGGCGCTGATGAACCAGACTTTCGTCATCGACGGAGAAAGCAAGATCGAACAGGTGGTGGAGAAGGCCGCCGGGGACGTGGGCGCGCCGGTCCGGCTGGCGGGTTTCGTGCGTTTCGCGCTGGGTGAAGGAATCGATAAGGGCGCGGACGATTTCGCCTCCGAGGTGGCAGCCGCCGCGTCCGCTTGACCAACCGGCCCGCCGGTTCGTGATCTCCGGCGCGCCGCCTTGCAGGGATGAATGCCATGCCGTCAGAGGCCGCGTTGCGCGAGCGATCAACGGGCGGGAAGGACCGGCCGGGCCGTTACCGCCGCGTCCTGCTCAAGATTTCCGGCGAGGCCCTGATGGGCGATCAGCCCTACGGGATCGAGCTGGCGACGGTGGACCGCATCGCCGAGGAAGTGGCCGCGGCGGTGCGCAGCGGCACGGCCGTATGCCTGGTCATCGGCGGCGGCAACATTTTCCGGGGTCTGCAGGTGGCCGCCCAGGGCATGGAGCGGGCGAGCGCCGACTATATGGGCATGCTGGCCACGGTCATGAACGCGCTTGCCCTGCAGAACAGCCTCGAGCGGCTCGACATCGATACGCGGGTGCTCTCCGGCATCACCATGACCTCGGTGTGCGAGCCCTATATAAGGCGGCGGGCGCTGCGCCATCTGGAAAAGGGACGGGTGGTGATCTTCGCGGCCGGCACCGGCATCCCCTTCTTCACCACGGACACGGCGGCGGCCCTGCGGGCGGCGGAGATGGGATGCGACGCCCTGCTCAAGGGCACGCAGGTCGACGGCGTGTATACCGCCGATCCCAAGTCCGATCCCGATGCCACGCGCTATGAGCGGCTGACCTATATGGACGTGCTGTCCCAGGATCTGAAGGTCATGGATGCCTCCGCCGTCAGCCTGGCCCGGGAGAACCGCATTCCGATCATCGTATTCTCGATTCACCAGCGGGGCGCCTTTGCCGACGTTCTGCATGGTGAAGGTACCTCGACGGTCATCGAGGACTAAGGAAAGACGGAAGGCACGGCGCCGGCAATGTCCGCCGGCCGCGGCCACATACGTGGAGGACCGGACATGTCCGACGAAACGCAACTCGACATCAAGGATTTGCAGCGCCGCATGGAGGGTGCGGTCAACACCCTCAGACAGGAGTTCGGCGGGCTGCGCACCGGGCGCGCGTCGGCCAGCCTCGTCGAACCGGTCACGGTTCAGGCTTATGGCAGCCAGATGCCGGTCAACCAGGTGGCCACGGTCAGCGTTCCGGAGGCGCGCATGATCAGCCTCCAGGTCTGGGACAAGTCGATGGTGGGCGCGGTGGAAAAGGCGATCCGCAATGCGGGCCTGGGGCTCAATCCGGTGGTCGACGGCCAGAACGTGCGCATTCCGATTCCTCCGCTCAATGAGGAACGGCGCATGGAGCTGACCAAGATCGCCGGCAAATATGCCGAGCAGGCCCGGGTCGCCGTGCGCAATGTGCGCCGCGACGGCATGGACAAGCTCAAAAGGCTGGAGAAGGAGGGTCATATGGGCCAGGACGAACACAAGAGCTGGTCCGAGAAGGTACAACGCCTGACCGACGAGACCATTGCCCGGATCGACGAAACCCTCGCCGCCAAAGAGCAGGAGATCATGCAGGTCTGAACGGCCCTTGCGAGCTTATATGACGGCTGCCCCCGAAGTCACGGACACCACAGACGGCGCATTTGCTGTAGCCGGAGAAACGGCCGCCCGGCGGCGCGAGGCCGGCCTGGCGGAGCGCCCCTGGCCGCGCCATGTGGCGATCATCATGGACGGCAACGCCCGCTGGGCGGCGGCGCGCGGCCTGCCCCGCCTGCAGGGGCACAGGGCGGGCGTGGAAGCGGTGCGCCGGGTCGTCCGGGCGGCGGGCTCGCTGGGGCTCGAAGCGCTCACCATCTACAGTTTTTCCTCCGAGAACTGGAAACGCCCGCCCGGCGAGGTGCGCTATCTCATGGGGCTGCTGCGCCGCTATGTGAAGGAGGAACTCGGCGAGCTCGTGGAGAATAATGTCCGCATCAGGATCATCGGCAAAAGATCGGACCTCCAGCCCGGCATCGCCGCGCTGCTGGACCGTGCGGAGCGGGCAACGGCGGAGAATACCGGGCTGACGCTGGTGATTGCCTTCAACTATGGCGGCCAGGACGACATCGTCCGCGCGGCGCGCGCGCTGGCCGAAGAGGTTGCCGCGGGCCGTCTGGCGCCGGGCGAAATCACGCCCGAAATGCTGGGCGGCCGGCTCGATACCGCGGGCATTCCGGATCCGGACCTGCTCATCCGCACCAGCGGCGAGCAGCGCATCAGCAACTTTCTCATCTGGCAGGCGGCCTATTCGGAGTTCGTCTTCCAGGACGTTCTCTGGCCCGACTATGACGGCAGCCATCTTGCCGGCGCCATCCGGATCTTTCAGCAGCGTGAGCGCCGCTTCGGGGGCCGCAAGGCGGCGCAGGGCAGGACGCGGCGGTGACGCGGGAAGAACGCTTCCCGCGGCAGCGCGCCCCGCGCAGTCCGCTTACCCTGAGGCTCATTTCCGCCGCCGTTCTTATTCCGGTGGCGCTCGCGGTGACCGCACTCGGCGGCGGGGTCTTCGCCCTGTTCGTGGCGCTCGCGGCAGCGGTCATGGCCCGCGAATGGGTGCGCATCTGCGCGGGCCGGCCCGCCGCTGCAGGGGAGGCGGGCCTGATCGCCGGAGTCCTCGTGGCGGCCGCGCTGGCGGCATTCTGGCATCCCCTGGCGGCGCTTCTGGCCGGAGCCGGGGGCGCGGCCATCTCCGCGCTCGGGGCCGCAGAGCCGGCACGGGACGGCCGCGCACGGGGCTTCTGGCTGGCCTTCGGCGGCCTCTACCTGAGCGCGGCCGTGACGGCGACCCTCTGGCTGCGCGCAGAGCCCGGCGGATATGCTGCCTTCATGTGGCTGCTGCTGCTGGTCTGGAGCACGGACACGGGCGCCTATGCCTTCGGGCGGCTGATCGGCGGCCCCGCCTTCGTGCCCCGCTTCTCGCCCAGCAAGACCTGGGCGGGCGTAGGAGGCGGTATCCTCGCAGCGGTGGCGGCGGGGCTGCTTGCGGCGGAAATCGGGCTGCATCCGGAGGCGTTGGGGCCGGGACGCGGCGAACCTCTTTGGCCCTACGCCGTTTTGTTCGCGCTGGCCGCCCAGACCGGAGACATTCTGGAGTCGGCGGCCAAGCGCCATTTCGGCGTCAAGGATTCGGGCACGCTGATTCCCGGTCACGGCGGCGTGCTTGACCGGATGGACGGCTATCTGCTGGCTGTTTGTGTTGCGGCGCTGTGTGCGCTCCTGCATGCTGATGGCGGCTAGAACAGAGGGTTGAACGCAGGCTGATGACGACGCCAGGACAGGAACGGGGAACGGCGCTGGCAACTGCCGCCGCCGCAAACGCGGATTTCGGCCGCCGGGTCACCATACTCGGTTCAACGGGATCGATCGGCTGCAACACGCTCGATCTGATCGCCATGCATCGCGAGGCGGAAGGCGGCGACGCCTATCCCGTCGAGGCGCTCACCGCCAACCGGAACGTGGATCTGCTCATCGAGCAGGCGCGCAGTTTCCGCCCGCGTCTGGCCGTGATCGGCGATGAAGCGCAGTACGGCATCCTGAAGGACGGCCTCTCGGGCACGGGCATCGAGGTGGCGGCCGGCCCGCAGGCGCTGTGCGAGGCCGCCGCGGCCGAGGCCGAATGGGTGATGGCGGCGATTGTGGGCGCGGCCGGTCTGAAGCCGACGCTGGAAGCCGTGCGCCGGGGCGCCGACGTGGCGCTTGCCAACAAGGAATGTCTGGTGTGCGCCGGGCCGCTCATGGTCGAGGAGCTGCGGCGCTCGGACGCGCGCCTTTTGCCCGTGGACTCCGAGCACAACGCCATTTTCCAGGTCTTCGAGTTCGAGAGCGCCGCTGCCATCGAGCGCATCATCCTGACCGCTTCGGGCGGCCCCTTCCGCAGTTGGGCGAAGGACGACATGGCCGCCGTCACGCCGGAACAGGCTGTGGCCCATCCCAACTGGTCCATGGGCGCCAAGATCTCGGTGGACAGCGCCACCATGATGAACAAGGGCCTGGAACTGATCGAGGCCTTCTATCTGTTCCCGCTGGCGGAGGACCGGATCGAGATCCTGGTGCATCCGCAGTCCATCATTCATTCGATGGTGGGTTATGCCGACGGCTCGATCCTGGCCCAGCTGGGCAGCCCGGACATGCGCACGCCCATCGCCCACACGCTGGCCTGGCCCGCGCGCATCGGCTCACCCGCCGCCCGGCTCGACTTTGCCGAGATCGCCACCCTGACCTTCGAGGCGCCCGATCCGGACCGCTTCCCCGCCCTCCGGCTGGCGCGTCACGCCTTGCAATGGGGAGGCGGGGCTCCTACGGTCCTCAACGCGGCGAACGAGGAAGCGGTTGGCGGATTCCTGGCCGGAAAGCTGGGCTTTTTAAGCATTGCCGATGTGGTGGAGGCCACGCTGGACCGGTTGACCGGAGGCGGTACGGACGACATCTCACTTGGCGGCCTCGAGGACGTTTATGAACTCGACGCCGCGGCGCGCGCGGCGGCGCAGGAAATCATGCGCCGGGTTGCCGAACCGGCCTGAGCGTACCCCTATGGCGCGCCGGCAGGTCGCCTTATCCCACAAGGATCTGGAATGGAACTCCTGTACATCATCCCCGGCTTCATCGTGGTACTGACCATCGTCGTGTTCTTTCACGAGCTGGGCCACTTCTCCGTCGCCCGCCTGTTCGGCGTGAAGATCGATACGTTCTCGATCGGCTTCGGCAAGGAAATCTTCGGCTGGAACGACCGCAGTGGTACACGCTGGAAGGTTTCGTGGATCCCGCTCGGCGGGTATGTGAAATTCTGGGGGGATGAGAACGCGGCCAGCCTTCCCGACCGCGAGGCGCTGGAACGCATGAAGGCGAAAGCGGGAGACGATTACAGGAAAAACTTCCACTTCAAGCCGGTCTGGCAGCGGGCGCTGATCGTCGCCGCGGGCCCCATCGCCAATTTCATCCTGGCGATCGTGATTTTCGCCGTTTTCTTCTCCGTGTTCGGCGAAACCCTGATTCGTCCCCGCGTCGCCGGCGTGACGCCGGGTTCGGTGGCCGAGGCGGCCGGATTCCAGCAGGACGACATCATCCGCAAGGCGGGCGGCGAGAGAATACATTCCTTTACCGACCTGAGGCGCGTGGTCTTGCTCGGCGTCGATCTCGACATGGAATTCGTGGTGGAGCGGGACGGTAAACTGGTGAGCCTGAAGGCCACGCCCGAACGGATCGAGAGGAAGGACGCCCTCGGCAATTCGTTCGAGGGCGGGCGCCTCGGCATCGCGCCGCCCGGTTACAGGAATCCGGAGACGGGCGAGGAATATCCCCAGCGCGAGGGCGACCTAATCACGGTGCGCTACGCGCCCCACATGGCCGTGCTCGAGGGCATGGAGCGGACCAAAAAGATCATCACTACCACCTTCGACTATGTGGGGGGCATGTTCGCCGGAAGGCTGGACACCGATCAGCTTGGCGGTCCCTTGAGAATCGCCCAGGCTTCCGGTCAGGCGGCGCAGCAGGGCCCGCTTTTCCTGATCAATTTCATCGCCCTGGTGTCGGTCAGCATCGGTCTCATAAATTTAATGCCAATCCCCGTGCTGGATGGGGGGCATTTGGTTTACTATGGTTACGAAGCTGCGGCGGGACGTCCCATGAGTGTGAGAATGCAGGAGTTCGGTTTCCGCATTGGACTTGTCGCCGTATTGGGATTAATGATTTTTGCAACGTGGAACGACCTGTCGAACTTCGGCGTGTTCGAAGCCATGCGTCAGTTCTTCCAGTAAACCGCTGCAGGGGGGCGGCGGAAGAACGGCGGGAACAAAAGGGCCCGGCGTCAGGGCAGGCATGTTCGACCTTTGGGTTTAGGGGGAGCGAATGAAAAGAACGTTTAGCCTCGTGGCCGCTGGGGCCATGTGCGCACTGGCTTTGTTCGGCTCTACCCTCGTTTTCGGCCAGGCGACCGGACCGCTCAGCGCTCCTGCGTCGGACAACGAGCAGAATACGCCGATCAGCCAGATTGTCATAAAGGGCAACGAGAGGATCGAGGCCGATACGGTCAAATCCTACATGACCGTGGAGGCCGGCCAGCCCTACGATGTGGCCGAGGTGGACAAGTCGCTGAAGACGCTGTTTGCCACCGGGCTCTTCGCCGATGTGTCGATTCGGCGGGAGAACGCGAACCTGGTGGTGAAGGTGGTCGAGAACCCGATCATCAACCGGGTGTTCTTTCTGAACAACAAGGCCGTCAAGGACGACGACCTGCGCAAGGAGGCGCAGTTGCAGCCCCGCTCAGTCTACACCCGTGCAAAAGTCGAGGCGGATGTGCAACGGATCGTGGAAATTTACCGCCGGTCCGGACGCTTCGCCGTCAAGGTGAACCCCCAGGTGGTTCAGCTTCCCCAGAACCGGGTCGATTTGATTTACGAGATCAACGAAGGCGACGTCACCGGCGTGGACCGCATCAACTTTCTGGGTAACGAGGAATTCAGCGACAAGAAGCTGCGCGGCGTGATCGCGACCAAGGAAAGCACGATCTGGAACCTGTTCTCCTCGAACGACAATTACGATCCCGACCGGCTGACCTACGACAAGGAGCTTCTGCGCCAGTACTACCTGACCCAGGGCTATGCGGACTTTCAGGTCACCTCGGCGGTGGCCGAGCTGACGCCGGACCGCGAGGATTTCTTCATCACCTTCACCGTCGAGGAGGGCAAGCAGTACGATTTCGGCGAAGTCGCGGTCAAAACGGAACTCGACAAGCTGAACGAGAAGGTCCTCAAGCACATTATCCCCATCCGGGAGGGCGAGCGGTACAACGCCGAACTGATCGAGAAATCCATCGACTCGCTGACCTTCGCCGCGGGTTCGGCGGGCTATGCCTTCGTGGACGTGAAGCCCCGCATCCGGCGCGAGCGCGACGAGCGCAAGATCAACATCACCTTCGAGGTGAATGAGGGCCCGCGGGTCTATGTGGAAAAGATCCGCATCTTGGGCAACACCCGCACGCTGGACCGGGTGATCCGCCGCGAAATGCGCCTGGCGGAGGGCGACGCCTTCAACAAGGTGCTGCTCAACCGCTCGCGCGCGCGCATCAGGGGCCTGGGCTTTTTCAAGGAAGTGGAGATCAAGGAAGAGCCGGGCAGCGCGCCGGACCGCACCGTCGTCAATGTGGAGGTGGAAGAGCAGCCCACGGGTGAACTGTCGCTGGGCGCCGGCTTCTCCTCGACGGAAAGCATCATCGGCGAATTCAGCGTTTCGGAGCGCAACCTGATGGGCCGCGGCCAGTTCCTGCGCCTGCGCCTGTCCGTTAGTGGACGCCGGCAACTGGGCGAACTGCGCTTCCGGGAGCCCTATCTCTTCGGCCGCAACCTGTCGGGCGGCTTCGATCTCTTTGCCAACCGCATCAATTTCGAGGAAGCCAATTTCCGTCAGATGAGCTTTGGCGGCGGTGTGAGCGCCGGCTTCCCGCTGTCGGAATACACCCGCCTGACGCTGCGCTACACGCTGCGCAACGACGACACGCAGGGAACCTCGTCCTGTAACCGGGCACTGGTCGGACTGACGGTGGACGCGGACGGAGATGGAGAACTCGACGATATCATCGACCTGGACAACGACGGCCTGCCGGATGACATCAACCAGGACGGCGTCGTCGACAGTCAGGATCTTCTGCCGGCCGTCTCCGAGGTGATTTGTGCCGACCAGGGCGGGCGGCTGGCCTCCATCGGCGGCTATGTCTTCCGGCATGACCGCCGCAACGACCCCATCGAGCCCACGCGCGGTTTCGACATAACCTTCCAGCAGGACGTCGCGGGACTGGGCGGCGAAGCCAATTACCTGCGTTCGGAGCTTGATTTCGGCGTCTACAGGGGGCTGTGGTCGGGCGTCATCGCCAGCTTCACGGGCAATGCCGGCTACATCTTTCCCCTGGACGATGACGGCACGCGGATCAACGATCGCTTCTTCAAGGGCGGTCCCAGCTTCCGCGGTTTCAATAATCTGGGCATCGGCCCCCGCGACCAGCGGACCAACGAGGCGCTGGGGGGCCGGCTCTATGCCATCGGCACGGCGGAAGTCAGTTTTCCGCTGGGGCTGCCCGAGGAATTCGGTCTGCTGGGGGGCATTTTCACCGAGTTCGGCACCTTGGGCCTGCTTGAGGACAACGACATTCCCACGTCCACGGTGCTCCAGGATCCCGATCTGGGTCTGATCGGTCACCGCACGCTGGATCTGCGGTTGACCGTGGGCGCCAGCGTCTACTGGGAGTCGCCCTTCGGGCCCGTCCGCTTCGATCTCGGATTTCCTTTGATCAAGGAGGACTTCGATGATACCGAAACCTTCCAGTTCCGTGCGGGTACCCGCTTCTAGGCCACTGTAAACATTGAAAAAGACTGCGGATATGATGAAAGCACTCGTGACACGTACCGGCGCTGCCCTGGTTTTGGCGGCAGTTGCCCTTTTCACGCCAGCCGCCTGGGCCGAACAGAAGATCCTTGTGGTGGACAGCGACAAGCTGTGGGAGGAAACGGCTGCCGGCAAGGACGTCAAGCGTCAGCTGTCCGAATTCCAGGCCAAGCTGGAAAAGGACATCAGCGAGGCCAAGAGTTCGCTCGAGTCTGAAGTCAGCGAACTGAATTCGCAAAAGGAACGGTCGATCATTTCGGACGAGGACTATCAGACCAAGTTGAAGGAACTGTCGGCCAAGCAGCAGCAACTTCGCGGCGGCCTTCAGCAGGGCCAAATGCTCATGCAGGTGGCGACGCGCAATGCGCAAAATCAGTTCTATAAGGCCATCCGTCCATCCCTGCTCAAGATCGTGGAGAAGCGCAAGGGCGATCTGCTGATCGAGCGTTCGCAGACTCTGTATGCGGCCGCCGATCACGAGATCACCTCCGAGGCAATCGCCGCCATCAACAAGCAGTTCGAGAGCCTGCCCGTTGTCCTGCTTCCCAAGCGGGAAGGGGAAGACGCACAGGCTGTAAAAGGCCAAAAGAAGAACAACTAGGCACGATCAGGCGGGTGCGGGCTTCCGGACCCGCCGCTTGTACGCCGCCTGAAAGCGGTTTGACCTTTCAACAAGGGTCGGCGTGATGGCTGATCCCCGTTTCTACGCTTGCAAGGGGCCGTTCCGTTTGAAGGAGCTGGCCGAACGGCTGGGAGCCGCGCTGGGCTCCGGCGCGGATCCTGCCGCCGAGATTACCGATGTCGCGCCGCTGACGGCGGCGCATGCTTCGCATCTTACCTTTCTGGCCTCAAAGAAGCATGGTCCCGCCCTTCGCGAAAGCGGAGCGGGCGCGGTTCTGATCCGCGAAGCCGATGCCGAATTCGCCCCGTCCGGAACGGCGCTGCTGCTCACCGGCGATCCGGAGCGCGATTACGCCCGCGCGGCCGCGCTGTTTTATCCGGCGCAAGAAGCGCGGGGCGGTGTTCATCCGCGTGCCCTGGCCGATCCCTCGGCGCGCGTGGAAGAGGGCGTCGAGGTGGGCCCGCCGCTCCTCCGCGTGCTCGGGGTGCCTCGCCAGGCACTCCTGCAGCGAGCCTCCGG
>JBKHIN010000189.1:0-6312 GCA_046538635.1 Alphaproteobacteria bacterium | reverse complement strand
GTTCAATCAGCACACGCAGCATGAGCGGCTGCGAGGGCTTTATGCGGGGCTGTTGCGATGAGCTTCGGGCGGGCGGAAGGGTTTCCATGACCACAGAATCAGGTTTCCGTTTCTTCGGAGCCTTTGCGGTTCACACAAAGGCACGAAGGATTCACCAAGGTCACGAAGGACTCGAGCAACTGAACCCGGTCCGGATCCGCCGGCCGCTAATCTTACGAAGTCCCTTTGTGGTCTTCGTGGAACCCTTTGTGTCTTCGTGTGAACCAAAAGGCCAAGTTGGCACAGGAACGCGATTTGGTTCGCTTAATGTTAGCGCTTATGCACTTTCACGGGGATGAGCGGAAGGGAAAGATTTACTCTTCACCTCGTACATTCTTCAGCCACGGCAGGCTGCCGAACCGCTGGCCGGAGCGGATGACGTAGCGGTAGCGCTTATCGTCATCATACTGAAAGGTTGAGCGGTATTCCCACGCCACTTCCCCGTCCGGGGTGACCTCGATCAGGCGCGCGCCCTGGGACTCGGTGATCAGCACATTGCCGTTCGGCAGGGGATGCTGCGAACCGCGGATATAGCTGTCCAGCGAATGCCGGCTGCCCGGTTCCGGCCACTGCCAGAGGATTTCGCCCGTGCGGGGCGAGAAGCGAATGACGCGCGAGGGCGTTTCGGAGCCCATGCCTCCCAGATTGTCGAACAGCATGATCGAACCGTCCGGCAGGACGTCCGGATCGTGCTGGCGAATCCACGGCCCCCGCAGGACGTGCACGACCTTCTTCGCGTCGAGATCCAGCAGGGCGACCACCTGAAAAGTCCTAATGGAGACAAGCGCGTGCCGGTGGCCGTTGCCGGGAACGAGGTCGAGATCGTCAGGACCGACAAGCCGCAGCGCATTGCTGTGCAATATATCGCCATTGTATTTGCGCGGCGTCACGGCCTCGAATTTCAGATAATCCCGGTACGGCGAATTCAGGAAACATTCGAGCACCGAAATGCGTTCCAGCCGCTTGCCGCCGGCCGAGACCACGTCGATATAGTCGAGAATGGCGAACCCGCCCAGATGGGGAGAGTCGTCCGGATGAACATCGTCCGTATCGTTGGTGAGCACATAGACGGTGCCGTCCGCCGCCAGATCGAAATCGTGATGGGTGGTGGCGGCGTAGGTCCATGTCACCCGGGAATCCCGGTCCAGCCGCACGAGGCCGCCCGCATTGGAAACCGTGTCGTAGGTGCGCACCAGCATCCACAGGCTGCCGTCCGGCATCAGCCGCACCTGGTCGCTGTAGGCCATCCCGGTGAGAAAGTCCGTGGAGAGGCCGAGTTTCTTGCGCAGCGCCCCTTTTTCGAGGCGCCACTCATGAACGATCTCGCCCTGCATGTCGACGAGCACGGCGCCCGGTTCGTGCAGCGAGGTGAACAGCGTATGGCCGGGCCAGGCCTTCTCCGGCTCATGGCGCACTACGCCGTCTTCCCCGAAATCGACCTCCACCGCCCAGCTATGGCGCAGCGCCGCCGGTTCCCCGTAGGTTTCCTCGAACGCCAGCGCCAGGCCCATGAGCGCGCGCTGGAACAATCCGGCCGGCCAGAACTGGTAGGTCTGGGCGACGATGCCGTAGCTCACCGCCAGGACGACGAGCGACGCCACAAACAGCGCCCGCCCCGCGGCGGCGCGCGGTGGCGCGTGCCGTCTCAGCGTGGCGGCGATTTTTCTGAAGGACTCGACGTTCATCACGCCCCCCGGCGGCGGTTATCCGAGCTTTGTACGGGACCGCCGCGGAGCGCGCAACGGCGGTGAGGTTCTGTTCACGCCCCGAAGCGCGGCAGGCGGCCGGGATCGAGATCGGCGAGCCGCGGCGCGGCGCGGTCGCGTTCGGAGAGAACGGGTTCGTCCACCGGCCACCGGATGCCGACTTGCGGGTCGTTCCAGGCGATGGTCACTTCCGCCGCCGGGTCGTAAACGTCACTGCACTTGTAGGCGAAGGTGCAGGTTTCGGAGAGCACGCAGAAGCCGTGGGCGAAGCCCTGGGGAATGAAGAGCTGGCGGCGATGGTCCGCATCCAGAATTTCTCCCGCCCATTCCCCGAATGTGGGCGAGCCGGTGCGGACGTCCACGGCGACATCAAACACTGCCCCCTCGATGACGAAGACCAGCTTGTCCTGCGCCGAAGGGTGCTGGAGATGCAGGCCGCGCAGCACGTGCCGTTGCGACGTGGAGAGATTGTCCTGCACGAATTCGCACGGGATTCCGTGCTCCACATACCGTTCCTTGCGGTACAGCTCCTGAAACGAGCCGCGTGCGTCCCGGAACACGTCCGGCTCGATGAGAAGGACTTCAGGCAGTGCCGTCTGACGGACCTTCAAGCTCTCTCTCCCTGAGGACGGAACGCAGATAGGCGCCATAACCGGACGCCTCGTTTTCACCCGCCAGCCGGGCCAGGGCCGCATCGTCGATATAACCCATGCGCCAGGCCACCTCCTCGATACAGGCGATCTTGAGGCCCTGACGGCGTTCCAGCGTCTCCACGAAATTCGACGCCTGCATCAGGGAATCGAAAGTGCCCGTGTCGAGCCACGCATCTCCCCTGCCCAGCCGTTCCACCCGGAGGCGGCCTGCCCGCAGATAGTGCAGATTGACGTCGGTGATTTCCAGTTCGCCCCGGGCGGAGGGTTTGAGCGAGCGGGCGATGTCCACCGCGTCCTCGTCGTAGAAGTACAGGCCGGTCACGGCCCAGCTTGAGGGCGGTGACTTCGGCTTCTCCACGATGGAGAGCGCCTTGCCGCTTCGGTCGAAAGAGACGACGCCGAAGCGTTCCGGGTCGCTGACATGGGAGGCGAAAACGGCCGCGCCCGTGCGCCGCGCGGTGCTTTGCAGGCGGACGGCCAGGTCGTTTCCGAAGAAGATATTGTCGCCCAGAATGAGCGCGGGCGGCGCGCCGTCGAGAAAATCTTCGGCGATGAGCAGCGCCTGGGCGATGCCCTCCGGCCTTTCCTGGACCGCGTAGTCGAGGCGGAGGCCCCATTTCGCGCCGTCTCCCAGCAGGTCCCGGAAACGGGGCAGGTCGTTCCTTGTGGAGACGATCAGAATCTCCTGGAGTCCCGCCAGCATCAGTGTGCTGAGGGGATAATAGATCATGGGCTTGTCGTAGACCGGCAGGAGCTGCTTGCTCACCACGCGGGTCACCGGGTGCAGGCGCGAACCCGCGCCGCCGGCGAGAATGATCCCCTTACGCAATTGTCAAGCTCCCGCCGAACCTCTCCGCCGCCGATTCAGGATTTTTGCATATCCCGCTGGGTAATTTTGGCCCGTAATCCACGGGAATTGCAATGCGCAGACCACGGCCTGCTTCACGGCGATAAAGAGAAAAGCTCCCCCTGAAAGGGGGAGCACGGAAGGCCCGGCCGTCCGCAGGAGGGCCACGGCCGAACGGGGAGGGGGTCCTCGCGCAGCCTGCCAATTGGCCCTCGAGCGCCGGCTTCGCCCGGCGGCGCGGCTTGACGGCCGGGCGTCATAATGGGAGATGAAATTGCTTCCGGCCGGAGAACGGGCAAGGAACGCCGGGCCGGGCGGACCGGCACGCGTATGAGTACCCGCGGAACCGGGGATCCGGGTTCGCGTCGCGGGAGGAATGATGGGCGAGACGACTGTAGAGCGCCGCAAGGCGGCCGCCGCGCCGCCGGAAGCGCCCGCGCAAGCGGTGGATGTGTCCTTCGTCCTGCCCTGCCTGAACGAAGCGGCGGCCCTGCCCGGCTGCCTCGAACGCGCATTCGAGGCGCTGAGAGAGCTGGAGGCCGCCCACGGGCTGCGCGGCGAAGTGCTGGTCGCCGACAATGGCAGCACCGACGGCAGCCGGGAGGTCGCCCGGGCGCTGGGCGCGCGCGTGGTGGAGGTCCCCGTGCGCGGCTACGGCGCGGCGCTGATCGGCGGCATGCGGGCGGCCGCCGGGCGCTACCTGGTTATGGGCGACTCTGACGGCTCCTATGATTTTCTGGAAGCCGTGCCGATGGTGGAGGCGCTGATCCGGGGCGCGGACATCTGCATGGGTTCGCGCTTCAAGGGCACCATCCTGCCCGGCGCCATGCCCTGGAAGAACCGCTATATCGGCAATCCCGTGCTCACGGGCATTTTGCGCCTGCTTTACAACAGCCGGGTCAGTGACGCCCATTGCGGCCTGCGCGCCCTGACAAAAGAGAGTTTCGATCGCATGGCCCTGAACGCCGGGGGCATGGAATTCGCCAGCGAAATGGTGCTCAAGGCCGCGTTGCTGAAGCTGCGGGTGGAAGAGGTGCCGGTCACCCTGTCGCCGGACCCGGAAGGGCGCATGCCCCATCTGCGGCCCTGGCGGGACGGCTGGCGGCATCTGCGCTACATGCTGATGCTCAGCCCGGTGTGGCTGTTCCTGGCGCCCGCGCTGGTGTTCGGCCTCGGGGCCACGGTGATTTTCGTCGCCCTGCTCAGCCATCCGGGCGAGGAAAGCGTGCGTCTCGGCGGCCTTCGCTTCGGCGATCACTGGATGATCATGGCGGGCGGCATGATGGCCGCCGCCCATCAGATGGTGCTGTTCGGCGGCGCGGCGCTGATCTACGGCATCCGGGCGGGTTACCGGCGGCCCGGTCCGGTGATGACGCACATTCTGAAATGGGCCCGGCTGGAGCATCTGCTGCTGTTGAGCGCCGCCTTCGCCATCGGCGCGCTCGCCTTTTTCGGCCGCGTGATCTGGAGCTGGTCGGAAACGCGCTTCACCGAACTGGACGAACTGCGCTCCATGGTGAGCGCGGCGACGCTGGGACTGCTCGGTGTACAGAGCTTTTTCGGCGGCTTTCTCATTTCCATCGTCGCGGGCAACGAGGCGCGCTTTCCCCTCTCCGGCACCCCGGACGGGACGTGAGCGCCGTGGCCTCCGCCCGGCCCTGGCTCAGCGTTCTCATGCCGGTCTTCAACGGCCGGGACTATCTGGCGCAGGCGCTGGACTCGGTCGTCGCGCAGGCGGACCCCGGCATCGAATGCATTGTCGTGGACGGCGGTTCGGATGACGGCACGCCGGCACTGGCGGCGCGATATGCAGACAGGCTGAACCTCCGGCTTCTGGACAAACCGGAAAGCCCCAACTGGGTATGGTCCACCAATCTGGCGCTCGAGCACGCGTCCGCGCCGTTCTCCTCCATTCTGCATCAGGACGACACCTGGCTGCCCGGGCGCGCCGCCGCCATGCGGGAAATGGCGGAATCGGATACGCAGGCCGGGTTCTGTGTGCATGCCGTCCGCTTCATCGGCGAGACGGGGCGGCGCGCGGGAACCCTGACCTGCCCCTGGCCGCGCTATCCGAAGCGGGTGGACTCCGAACGGGCGGTGGCGGACCTCCTTGTACAGAATTTCCTGTCCTGCCCCGCGCCCGTCTTCTCCACGGCGCTGGCGCGCCAAGTGGGGGGCATGGACGAGACGCTCTGGTACACGGCTGACTGGGATTTCTGGCTCAAACTGCTGCGCCGCACCAGGGCGCTCTATACGGACCATCCACTGGCGGCGTTCCGGCTGCACGCCACCTCCCAGACGGTCCAACAAAGCCGCGACGTGCGGGCCTTCCGCGAACAGCTCGACCTTGTGCTCGAACGGCATGGGCACGCGGTGGCGTCCCCGGAGCGGCGGGCGAAAGTGCTGCGTGCCGCGGGCTTCTCCAACACGTTGAATGCCTCTCTCGCGGCCCGCCTGCACGGGCACCCTGTGGACTGGGCGCCGGTGCTGCGGCAGGGCCTCGCCCTTGGACCGGGCGGGATGATGTGCTTTTTGAGGAATTCCCGCATGGTGTCGCGCGGACTCGCCCGGGTGCGGGCGGGACTTTGGTACCGGCGGCGCCGGGAACGCCGGACGGTATCGCAACCGGCGGGTTGGCGGGAATAGCGGGCCCTCAAGGGGGAGAACAAGGCATGGTGGCGGGCAGGCAACAGGCGGCGGGTTCGCTGCGGCGGTCGGAGGCCACCGGCGCACCGCGCCTGCACTCCCCGCCGCGCGCCCTGCGCCTGGTCTGGCTGCTCGCCCTTTGCGCGCTGAGTTATGTGCTCTTTGTAAGTTCCGTTTTCGGGCCGGGCTTCCACCTCCAGCCGGGCGCGGCGCAGATCACGGCATGGCAAACGATCACCCAGGACGGGGCGGGGCTGCTGGCGGTGCTGGCGGCACTGCCCGCCGCATGGCTGTTGAGCGGGCGGCCGCTGCCCGTCCATCTCGCCGCTTTTTTGCAATTCGGCGGCGGCGCCCGTCCCCTCTCCCGGCGGGAGAGGGAGGGGCCCGCGGGCGCAGTCAGCGCCCGTGGGAGGGTGAGGGG
>JBKHIN010000188.1:0-6339 GCA_046538635.1 Alphaproteobacteria bacterium | reverse complement strand
GCCCCGCAGCATGAACGCACGAAACTGTTCCTGAGCCAGATTTTGGGGGATTGAAATGAGGTCTGTCATCCTCCGGCGGAGCATATCGAAGATATGCGGAGACCGGAGGATGTTCTTCCACCTGCCGAGATTGGACCCGAAGTTTATTGCATGACGTCCCCGGGTTCCGCCTTCGGCGGCCCCAGGATGACAGGATGACAGGAAAGGATTATTCCTCCAGCGCTTCGATAAACTCCGTCTTTTGATCATAGACCTCGAAGCCCATGCGCTGATAGAGGGGCAGGGCGCGGGGGTGGTCCAGCGTGCAGGTGTTGACCAGCAGCCGTTCGGGCCCGTGCGACCAGGCGATGTCGATCACATGGTGCAGGAAATAGGCGCCCAACCCCCGGCCGCGCGCCTCTTTCATGATGCCGAAATAGGAAAGCTGGGCATCCGGCATGGCTGAATAATCGAGTTCCGCCATGCCCATGGGAACGCCTTCCACATAGAGCACGTAAAGCGCGACATCATCCGAGTGCAGCAGTTTCTCCAGCGCCTCGTCACTCATTTTCCGGCGCAGAACCCAGTTGAATTCCCGGCCCACCTGGTCGTAAAGATAGCGGTAGAAATGCGCAGGCGGATGTTCGGCACGAAGAACGGCTGTCGGCACCGGCGGGAGGACCGGGTGCGCATGGGGGTGCCGCTCGGTCATTTCCAGGAAGGTAACGACGGCTTCGATCTCTTTCGGCATCTTTTCATTCTCGTCCGTTTGCGAACGGCGTCAGGCTTCCACGGGCAGGTCCTCGCGCGCGCCCCATTCCGCCCATGAACCGTCATAGACGGGCGTGTCCCTGTATCCCAGCGTATGGAGGGCGAGGGCGATGATGCACGCGGTCACCCCGGAACCGCAGCTTGCAATCACCGGCGCGCGTACATCCACGCCCGCTTCCTCGAAAACCGCGGCCAGCTCGGTTCCCTGTTTCAGCGTGCCGTCCGGGCGCAGCAGAGAGCGGTAGTGAACATTCTTCGCACCGGGAATATGTCCGCCGCGCACGCCCGGGCGCGGTTCCGGTTCCTCTGCCGTGAACCGGGCGGGACTGCGGGCATCGGTCACCTGCTCTCCGCGCGCTTGCGCCTGCGCAACCTCGCCGGTGTCGCAAACAAGCTGGCGGTTCAGGCGGGCCGTGAAATGCCGCTCATGGATCAGCGGCGGTGTGTCATCCACGGGCCGGCCTTCGGCCACCCATTTGGGAAACCCGCCGTCGAGCACGGCGACGTCCTCATGGCCCATGACCCGGAACATCCACCAGACACGTGCCGCGCTGAACAGTCCGGCCCCGTCATAGACCACGACACGGTGGCCGTCGCCGATCCCCAGCTTGCGCATGCGAGAGGAGAATTTCTCCGCCCCCGGCAGCATGTGGGGCAGGGAACTTTGAGCGTCGCTGATTTCATCCAGGTCGAAAAAGACGGCGCCCGGAATGTGCGCCATCTTGTATTCCGCGCGGCCGTCGCGGTTCTCGCCCGGCATGTACCAGGAGGCATCGACGATGCGCAGGTCGGGCGCGCCGAGATGTTCGGCCAGCCAGCCGGTCGAGACGAGTGCGGAAGGTTCTTCATCCCGCATGGGTTCTGGCTCCTGCCGTTCCGCTCCGGGGTTCGAGCCAGTGCGGCACCGGCAGGCCCTTTTCCCTTAGAAAGTCCGGATTGAACATTTTCCTGGTGTAGCGGGTGCCGAAGTCGCACAGGATCGTGACGATGGTGTGCCCCGGTCCCAGATGACGGGCCAGCCGCACGGCGCCCGCCACGTTTACGCCGGTAGACCCGCCCATGCACAGCCCCTCATGCTCGAGAAGGTCGAAAGCGGCCGGGATGGCCTCCTCGTCGGGAATATGGAACGCCATGTCGATGGGCGCGCCTTCCAGATTGGCGGTAATGCGGCCCTGTCCAATTCCCTCGGTGATGGAGGTTCCCTCGGCCTTTAACTCTCCGTGGGCGTAGTAATGATAGAGTGCCGAACCGGGCGGGTCCGCAAGGGCGATGGTGACGTCCGGATTGTGCTCCTTCAAGGCCATGCCCACGCCCGCAATCGTCCCGCCCGTGCCGACGGAACAAACGAAGCCGTCGACCTTGCCTTCCGTCTGCCGCCAGATTTCGGGCCCGGTGCCCTCCAGATGGGCGCGCCGGTTGGCCACATTGTCGAACTGGTTGGCCCACACCGCGCCCGCGGCGGATTCGGCGTTCAGTTCTGCCGCCATCCGGCCCGACACCTTCACATAGTTGCCCGGGTCCCTGTAGGGGACGGCCGGGACCTCGACCAGTTCGGCGCCGACAACCCGCAGCGTTTCCTTTTTCTCTTCGGACTGTGTTTCCGGGATGACGATCACGGTCCGGAAGCCCAGCGCATTGGCCACCAGCGCCAGGCCGATTCCGGTATTGCCTGCCGTGCCCTCCACGATGGTACCGCCGAAACGGAGCGCACCGCGTTCCACCGCATCGCGAACGATATAGAGCGCCGCGCGGTCTTTTACCGACTGGCCGGGATTGAGAAATTCCGCCTTGCCCAGAATGGTGCAGCCGGTCTCCTCCGACAGGCGCCGGAGCTTGATGAGCGGCGTATTGCCGATGGCGCCGGTCATGCCTTCGCAAATGTGCATGGCTGCTGTTTCCGCATCCTTGTCTGACGGTCCGCCACGCTAGCCCGCCTCTCTCGTGCCGTTCAAGCGCCGGGGGCGGCAGGCGGCCGTCACATTCGCTTGCTTTCCGAACCTAACTCCATTCCCGCCGGAGCCGTTCCCGGTTCAGGGCGAGCCATTGCAGGGTGGCGAATACGGTCGCCGCCCGGATGCGCCCGTCGCCCAGCGCCCGCATGGCCTCATCGAACGCAACGACGTGGACGCGGATATTTTCATGTTCGCTGCCGACGCCGTGAATGCCGTTAACGGCAGATGTATCCGTGCGCCCGCAGAAACAGTGAACATATTCGGCGAAAATGCCGGGAGACGCATACATCCCGCCGACCGGCTCGAGTGCGGTCAGCGTGCAGCCCGCCTCCTCGCGCGCTTCCGAATGTGCGATCTGCTCGGGGGTAGCGTTTTTGTCGATCCGGCCCGCGACACATTCGAACACCCAGGGAGGACCGTTCCGGTGGAGGGGCGGAGCGCGAAATTGTTCGACCAGCACGATTTCGTCCCGGCGCGGATCGTAGGGAAGCACAACGACCGCATCGCCGGAGTCGTACACTTCCCGCCGGACTACAGGCGACCAGCCACCTTCGAACAGCCGGTGGCGCACCTTGTAGACGAGCACGCTGCCATAGCCGCTGTAGGCTTCCCCACGACCGGCAATTTCCACATCACGGGCATCAAATCGGGGCTTCAGTACTGCCATCAACAAATCTCCCGGCCCTGGCGTGGGCTCCGGCAGCTTAGCGGCCGCAGCACGGCCCGTCAGCCCGAGGGCTGCCCGCCGCGGGCAGGGCTGATCCACCGGACAGCAGGGCGCGTATTGACGTCAATGCGGCGCGGCAGCGGGCGCGCCATGAATGCCGGACAATGAGATGGCGCACTACCACCCGACAGAGGACATGCTGGCCGACTATGCGACCGGCGCCCAGGGCACTGCACTCTCCCTGCTGGTCGCCTGCCATCTCACCTATTGTCCGCAATGCCGTGAACGGGCCGGGTTTTTCGACATGGTGGGCGGCCTGTTGCTGGATTCCGTGCCCTGTCCGGCCGCTGCGCCGCCAATTCGGCCGGCGTCCACCGATGCCGGACACATTGCCACTGTGCCGGCGCCCGCTGAACGGAGCGTTGCCGACGATTTGATCCTGCCCAGGCCCCTGCGCCGCCGCACCGGATGCGCGGCTGCCGATCTGCCCTGGCGGCGGCTCATTCCCGGCGTTTTCGAGGCTCCGCTGGAGCTGAATTCTCCGGGAGCGGAAGCGAAACTCATGCGCATCTGCCCGGGGCGGAGCCTGCCGCGCCATACCCATGAGGGCGCCGGGGCGACGCTGGTGCTGGCGGGCGCATTCAGCGATGCGACCGGGCGTTACCGGCGCGGTGACGTGGCGCTCGCGGACGGCACGGTCGATCACAGACCGTTAGCCGATCGCGGCGAGGATTGCATTTGCCTCGCGGTCACCGATGTGCCTGTCCGGCTCACGGTCCCGCCGGGCCGCATCGTTCCGCTGTTTCGCCAGACCTGATCGACATGGCCAAGCCGACATTGCGCGTCGTTCTCGGGGACCAGCTGACCCGCTCCCTTTCCAGCCTGCGTGATGCCCGTCCCGGCGACGTGGTGCTGATGGCGGAAGTGGCGGCCGAGGCCACCTATGTGCGCCATCACGTCAAGAAGATCGCTCTCGTCTTTTCGGCGATGCGCCATTTCGCCCGGGCGCTCGAGGCGGACGGAATTCGCGTGGACTATGTCCGTCTCGACGATCCGGACAATTCGGGCTCACTGCGGGGCGAGGCGGCGCGCGCCGTCAAACGCCACGGTGCGGCGCGGATTGTCGTGACCGAGCCCGGCGAGTTTCGCCTGCGCGCGGACATGGACGGATGGGAGGAGGCCTGCGGCGTTCCCGTCGAAATCCGGGAGGATTCCCGCTTCGTCTGTAGCCACGCCCAATTCCGGAATTGGGCGGAAGGCCGCAAAACGCTGCGGATGGAATATTTCTACCGCGAAATGCGCAAGCGCACCGGCCTGCTGATGGAGCCGGACGGCAAACCGCGCGGCGGCAAGTGGAACTATGACACCGAGAATCGCGAGCCCCTGCCGGCGGGAAAGTCCGCGCCGGAATGCCCGCCCGTACGCCCCGACCGCATCACGCGCGCGGTGCTCGATCTGGTGCGAGCACGCTTCGGCGATCATTTCGGCGAACTCGAGCCGTTCGGTTTCGCGGTGACGGCCGCGGATGTCGGCCGGCAGTTCGAGGATTTCCTCGAGCACCGGCTCGCCTGTTTCGGCGACTATCAGGACGCCATGAGAACGGGCGAGCCGGTGCTCTACCACGCCCTGATCTCAATCTACCTGAACATCGGCCTGCTGGATCCGCTGGACGTTTGCCGCCGCGTCGAGGCGGCCTGCGAGGCGGGCAGGGCGCCGCTGAATGCGGCCGAGGGCTTTATCCGGCAAATCCTGGGCTGGCGGGAGTACATGCGCGGCGTCTACTGGCTCAAAATGCCGGAGTTCGCTCAGACGAATTATCTCGGCGCGCGGCGGAGGATGCCGCAGTTCTACTGGACCGGCGAAACGGACATGAACTGTGTGTCGGAAGTCGTGCGCCAGACCTCCCGCCACGCCTACGCCCACCACATTCAGCGGCTTATGGTCACCGGCCTTTTCGCGTTGCTGGCCGGGCTCGATCCGCAGGACGTCAATGAGTGGTACATGGTCGTTTTCGCCGACGCCTATGAATGGGTGGAACTGCCCAACACCCATGGCATGGCGCTCTTCGCGGACGGCGGCGTGGTGGCGAGCAAGCCCTATGCGGCGAGCGGTGCTTATATAAATCGCATGTCTGATTACTGCCGTTCCTGCGCCTACGATGTGCGCCGGAAGGAGGGCGAGAAAGCGTGTCCGTTCAATTACTTGTACTGGGATTTTCTGATCCGGAACCGGGCGCGGCTGGAAGGAAATCCGCGCCTTGCCATGCCCTACAAGACGCTGCGGCGCATGACGGATGCAAAACGGCGGCGGATCGGGGAAGACAGTGCCGCTTTTTTGCGCAAGATTGGCAGAGGTTAACCATGAGCGTCCGCAGAGGCGGACCGGAGCGGAATGCGGCCGCCAAAACCGGGTTTGGGAGGGGAGTTATGCGCAACCAGGTGGTCACGCCGGAGGACGGCATCGCCTGGGTAACGGGAGCAAGCTCGGGCATCGGCTACCACACGGCGCTGGAACTGGCCCGGGAAGGATGGACTGTTGCGGTCACGGGCCGGCGCGAGGAAGAATTGCGCACGCTGTGCGCCGCCGCCGAACAGTTGCAGGGCGACATCGTCGCCTTTCCCGGAGATATCACCGACTCGCGCCGGATGCTGGCCATCGTCACCCAGGCGGAGGTCGCCTGCGCGCCGGTCGCGCTGGCTGTCTTTGCGGCAGGCGCCTATGAACCGGTGAATGCCGCGCAGCCCGATCCGGGACCATTCGAGCGGTGCTGGGAAACCAATGTCATGGGGACGCTGAACGGTCTGGAAGTGGTGGTGCCGCGCATGATCGAGCGGGGCAGGGGGCATATCGCCATCGTCTCCTCCATCGCCGCCTATGGCGGCCTTCCCGGATGCGCCGCCTATGGCGCCAGCATGGCGGCGCTCAGCACGCTGGCGGAGAACCTGAAACTGGAGCTGGATCCCTACGACG
>JBKHIN010000033.1:0-13794 GCA_046538635.1 Alphaproteobacteria bacterium | reverse complement strand
TGCACGCGCATCCGGCGCCTATGGCGCGTGCATTTCGGGCTTTGCCCTCCCGCCTTCGCGGCGCGCGCCGCCGAGCTTGTCCTCGGGGCGGCCTTTGGCCGGACCCGGGGCCAGCGGCGGCAATTCACCTTGTCACGCTACCGGAAAGCCCGTTCCCACCGCGCGGCTGCCGCGTCGTCTTCCTCTCGGGCGGCCACCCAGCGGACGCCCGCGTCCGTCTCCTCGCGCTTCCAGAAGGGCGCCTTTGTTTTCAGCCAGTCCATCAGGAATTCCGCGGCGCGGAATGCCTCTCCCCGGTGCGCGGAAACCGTCACCACAAGGACGATATTGTCACCGGGTTCCAGCCGCCCATAGCGGTGAATGACGAGCAGGTCGAGAAGGTCGAAACGGCGGCGGGCTTCGGCCGCGATGTCCTTGAGCGCATTTTCGGTCATGCCCGGATAGTGCTCGAGCGTCATGGCGGTGAGCCGCGGCCCGTCCGCGGACTCCCGAACCACGCCGGTAAAAGTGACCACCGCCCCCGCGCCGCCATGCGCGGCAGCCAGCCGCTCGGCTTCTTCCCCGATGCTGAAATCTTCCCGCTGTACACGAATGGTCACGTCAGCCTCCGGTTACGGGCGGGAAAAAGGCCACTTCGTCGCCCGCCCGTACGGGGGTGTCCGGCGTGGCGTGCTCCTGATTGACGGCGGCGCGCACCACGGCGGGATCGGCGAATGCGGCGGCGTGGCCTTCGCCGCTTTCGGCCAGCCAGCGCATGAGGGCGCCTACGGTGGCCACATCGCCGGGCGGGGAAACTTCTTCCTCGCCCAGGCCCACGCGTTCCCGCAGCCAGGCGAAATAGAGTACCTTCATGACACCTGCCCCACGCTCCGGCGCAGGAGGCCGCGCGTCCGGCGCAGATAAAGCGCGCCCGTGTAAAGGGTCAGCGCCGCCGCCGCCCACAGCGCGCCCAGACCGGCGGCGAACACGGAAGGAGCCATCCCGTCCGTCAGCGGAGCAATGAGCAGCAGACCGACGGAGGCCGCCTGCGCCGTGGTCTTGAGCCGGGCGAGCGGGGTGACGGGAAGCTCTGCGCTTCGCAGGGCCAGCCATTCCCGCACGCCGCAAATGAGAACTTCACGAATCAGGATGACGCCCACGGGCACGAGATGCACGCCGCCCAGCATGCCGGGAACGGCGAGGCCCAGGAGGCCTGCCGCGATCAGCAGCTTGTCGGCCATCGGATCGAGTTGGCGGCCCCAGGCGCTTTCCGCGCGCAAACGCCGCGCCAAAAAGCCGTCCAGATGATCGGTGAGGGCGGCCACTGCGAACAGCGCGAAGGCGGCCCAGGCTTGCCACGCCGCCCCCTGGCCGCACAGCAGCGCCGCCAGCACGGGAGCGCTGAGGAGACGGAACAGCGTCAGAACGTTGGGCAGATGTCGCATGGGCGCTCGCGGGGCTCGTGGACGTACTTCGCACAAACTGGATCAGCGGGGGCCGTCGCGCAAGTCATGGGACGGGGAAGCATCGTGAGAGGGTAAATCACGGTGCATCACCGCCATTCCCGAACCGGCGCCGTATGGAGTTCATTCCGGACCGGCGCTGGACGGCACCTGCGGAGCGCTCTGCTTTTCAGGCGCCCGTGTCGGGAGTTTTCTCCGCTTTCTCACCGGGGCCGGCTGCGTCGCCGGATGTTTCGGGGTCACCCGCCTCACCGCTATCGGGGCGGTCTGCCGCCTCCGCGTCTTTCTGTGCCTTTTGCATCTGCTTCTGCCGTTCCCAGCGCCGGGTGCATTCAGCCACATTCGCCTCGGCGTTCTTTATCCAGCTTTCCCGGTCGGCCTCGGTAATGCGGCCCTCATCGGCCTGGTTCTCACCGTCCTTCGCGGCATCCGATTCCGTGGCCGAAGCCTTCACGAGGGCCGCCTGGTCCGGCTGGAACTCGGGCTTCAGCGCCGCCAGCGTGTCGTTCACGGGCAGGCGCCACATGTTCTCGGTCTCCTGCTCCGATTGCGAGAACGACACGAGGAGCAGATGGATCGGATAGGCCTCGAAGGTTTCCGCCACCGTTGTCGCGGCCGATGCGGCGGAGAAGGCGAGAGACAACGCCATCGCGATGGGATTGCCGACCACGAAAACACCGGGGCCTCGATGCTGGGTAACGTGGCAATACATCTCCGCTTCTTCAGCGAACACGTAGACGGACTTTGCCTTGCGGTACGCGCCCAGGCGGGCGGCGTAGTATGTGGCCATGTTCCGCGCCCGTTCCCGGGAACTGGATTCGTTCAGGCGCACGAGAATTTCCGTCCAGCCGTCGTCACGGTCGTGATGCGTCACTCCGAACGGGTTGTCCTTGTTCATGGCCACATAGGGTGTCGGCGGTGTGGACCGGGCGGTCTGCCGGTCGCTCGCACAGGCCGACGCCATAAGGGCCGCCACGAGGACGGCCACAAAATGAATTGCACGCATTTTTATATGAAGCTCCCCAGAACCTGCACGCAGAGACTGTAAGTGCGACAGGCGTGCACGGTCAATGAGAAATTGTAATGAAAGCCATCATGAATCGCGGAAATGGTCATGAATGCCGGGTCAGGCACATGCCCCGGAAATGCCGGGGCAATGGCGGTGTCACGGAAGAATTCTCCCGCCATAGGGACCTTCCGCGGAGCATTCCGCCATTGACCGGTGTGAGTGAATAAGAGCCGATTCCATCCGGTTGGAATCGGCTCTGATGCCGTCAATTGAACAGGTACGTCACGCCGACGCGGACGGTGTGAAAGTCGAGTGAGGCATGGATGTGGTCGGTGTCGTAAGTAGCGCCGGCCAAAGTCGTGCCCACGAAAGCGTAGTCTTCCTCTCCGAAATCGGCGTACAGCCATTCGGTCTTGAGGCTGACCCGTTCCGTCAGCTTCCATTCGGCGCCCACGCCCGCCGTCCAGCCGAAATGATCCACTTCCGTTTCGCCGTGGGCGAAGGAGCCGGTGGAATAAACAGGCCGGATACTTCCTTCGGCCTGCGCCCAGGCGCCCCCCACGGTGGCGTAAAGCAGCCAGGAGTCGGTCACCAGATGCCCGGCGCGCAGACGGGCCGTGCTCATCAGATCGACGTCCGTCTGAATATGCCAGGCGGGAGAACCGGGATTGTCCGGATACGGAAGAAATGCTCCCGAGCCGTCGAAACCGGTCCAGGACAGATCGGCCTCCGCGCCCACAACCCATGAACCGAACTGGTGATTGTAGCCGAGCTGAAGGCCCACCAGCCAGCCGTCGCCGTCGATGGTCCTCTTGGAATCATCGAAGTCGAGCGACGGAAAAAGATGCGCGTCGTCATAATGCAGAGGCCCGTTCCACTCGCCCCAGGCATAGCCGCCGTGAACGCCGGCATAAAACCCGTTCCACGTGCCGGCGCCGTTGGCGAATGCCGGCGCGGTCAAGAACAACGCCGCTACGGCGCCGCAGAAGAGTGATTTTTGACGGTACATAACTCATCCCCCCTAAACTCAAAGTGAACAACCACTGGGTGTGCCACCTAACATAGGGAGAGCAAGGGCATAATACAACCCTTGGCCGTCCGCCCCAGTGAGCAATCCGAAACCCCGCCAAAATGCGGGGTTTCGTCCTTCATGGCCTCCGATTGTCATCCCTCGCGGAAATGGTCGTGGATGCGTCTTGCCATTTCGCGAGAGATGCCTTCCACCGACTCCAGCTCGGCCAGCGCCGCGCGTTCCACGCCTTTCGCGGAGCCGAAGCGGTGCAGGAGCGCCTTCTTGCGCGCCGCCCCGATGCCCCGGATGCCGTCGAGGGGATTGCGGCCGATATCCTTCCTGCGCCGCGCCCGGTGGCTGCCGATGGCGAAACGGTGCGCCTCGTCGCGCAGGCGCTGCAGATAGTAGTGCACGGGGCTGCGGGCATCGAGGGCGAAGGGGGCGCGGCCCCGCATGTGCAGCGTCTCCCGGCCCGCATTGCGGTCCGGCCCTTTGGAGATCGCCGCCAGCGGCACGTCCTCGATGCCCAGATCCTCCATGACGGCGCGTGCGGCGGCGAGCTGGCCCTGTCCGCCGTCGATGAGGACAAGATCCGGCCACGGAGAGTCACCATTTCCGTCGCTGCGCTCGCTTTCCTTCACCAGTCGGCTGAAGCGGCGGGTGAGCACCTCGCGCATCATGCCGTAATCGTCGCCCCGGGCAAGCTCAGTGTTCCGTATATTGAATTTCCGGTAATGGCTTTTCTGGAAACCGTCCGGCCCCGCCACAATCATGGCGCCCACGGGATTTGCGCCCTGGATATGGCTGTTGTCATAGACCTCGATGCGCCGGGGCGGGCCTTCCAGATCGAACGTGTCCGCCACGTCCTCCAGCAGCTTGCGCTGGGAGGCCGATTCGGCGAGCCGCCGGCCCAAAGCCTCACG
Source organism: Alphaproteobacteria bacterium (assembly GCA_046538635.1). Taxonomy (GTDB): domain Bacteria; phylum Pseudomonadota; class Alphaproteobacteria; order JAJFIK01; family JAJFIK01; genus JBKHIN01. The sequence goes on along the minus strand of JBKHIN010000033.1, from coordinate 9,408 downwards.
CGCGTTGCGCGCCGCCATTTCCACCAGCGTGCGCTTTTCGCCCCTTTGGGGCACATGCACGGATACCTTGCGGTCGGCCTTCAGGGTCAAAGCCTGTTCCAGAAGTTCGCGCCCCGGAACGTCGCGATTGAGCAGGATGCGCGGCGGCGGCGGCTTGTCGCCGTAGAACTGGGCGAGGAAGGCGTCCAGTACGTCCGCCTCGCTGTCGGATTTGTCATGACGCGGAAAAAAGGCGCGCGTGCCCCAGTTCTGGCCGGAGCGGTAGAAGAACACCTGCACACAGGTCTGCCCGCCCCGTGTGGCGGCCGCCACCACGTCGGCGTCTCCGGCCCGGCCCGCGTCCACGCCGTGATGGGCGCGAATGGCGGAAAGCGCCCGGATGCGGTCGCGCAGGGCGGCGGCGCGCTCGAAATCCAGGGCCTGCGCGGCTTCTTCCATCTGCCGGGCCAGGTGCTCATGGGTCTGCGTATTCTCGCCGCGCAGAAAGGCGGCCGCCTCGTCCACGAGGGCGGTGTAATCGGCGAGCGAAATCTCGCCCGTACACGGCGCGGCGCAGCGCTTGATCTGATAGAGCAGGCAAGGCCGCGTCCGGTTCTCGTAAACGCTGTCGGTGCAGGAGCGTAAGAGGAATGCCTTCTGCAGCGTATTCAGGGTGCGGTTGACGGCGCCGGCCGAGGCGAAGGGGCCGAAATAGTCGCCCCGTGCCGAACGCGCGCCCCGGTGCTTGCGGATGCGCGGGGCCTCGTTGTCCCTCGCAATCATGATGTAGGGGAACGACTTGTCGTCGCGCAGATGCACATTGTAGCGCGGCCTGAGGCGCTTGATGAGACTCGCTTCCAAAAGCAGCGCCTCGGTCTCCGACGCCGTGGTCACCACCTCCATCGACGCGGTGAGCGAGATCATGCGGGCGATGCGCGTATTGTGCCCGGTGAGCTTGGTATAGCTCGCCACCCGTTTCTTCAGGTCGCGCGCCTTGCCCACATAGAGGGCGTCGCCGCGCGCGTCGAGCATGCGGTAGACGCCGGGCGCGCCGGGCAGGGTGCGCACCACAGCCGCGATGATATCCACGCCCTTCCGGCGTTTCCCTCCGGTTTTGCGTTCTTCCGCCGTCTGCTCCGTCATGCCCTCACCGGGACGTTCCGCCCCGCTTCGCAAGGCCGCTCCGCCTTTTCCACAGGGGCGCACAGCATGCATTTCCGGCGAGATTCCGCCACCTCTGTGACGCCTCTGTCATATATCCACGGAATCTGTGGATAAGGTTGTGGACACGCCGGTGTATTTGACGCCGGAACGGCAGATTTCGTGGAGTTGATGCAGTTTGCCCAAAAAATAGGCACTCGTCTAACACCCTGAAACTAAACGTATATTCCGCTATCAAAGATGCAAGCAGCTTCGGGCGCGAATTGCAGTTGCAAGGAAAACACCGTCTCCCGCCACCCTGTGCACAACTTTTATGGCCGGATAACTGTCAACCCCCTAGATTTACTCCGAAAGCGCACAAGGTGCCGCTTCATTCCGGCGATTTATACCCCGGACGGGTACGTTCGATTTCCACGCCCACGCTCGCGGCGCCGGCCAGCGCGGCCAGCTTTTCGATCCGCACCCGGGCGGAGAGCACGCGCTCGTCTTCCAGGCAGGCCTGGGCCACGTATTCGGCCAGCGTTTCCACCAATTTAACGTGGCCGCGCGCCACAATGGCGCGGATGCGGCCCGCGAGGGTTTCATAGTTCACCACCTCCTTCAGCCGGTCGGCGGTCCGGTCGGGGCCCTCGGCGACGGCGAGGTCCACGTTCACCCGGATGGGCTGCGTCCGGCCCTGCTCATGGCGATGCACGCCGATATGGGCTTCAAGCGCCAGATCGCGGATAAAGACATGCCGGACGGAGCGGCCCGCATGGGCGAACCGGGCCGGGCCGGGATCAGGCAGTCGTGACATAATGCCTTGTGGCCCCCTTGCTGAAAGAGTGCGGACAATACCCGCCCCCTTGCATCCTGGCCAGTGCGCGGCTCACATCGCGCGGGCGGCGCGGGCAAGGGCCCGCCGGAGATGGAGGCAGACGATCATGAAGAGCGCGCTGGTCACGGGCGGCGGCAGACGCATCGGCGCGGCGGCGGTCAAGGCGCTGGCCGAAGACGGCTATGCGGTCTTCATTCATTACAACCGGTCGGCGGAGGCGGCGGAGGAGGTTGCCCGGACGGTCCGCGCCCGGGGCGGCACGGCCCATACGCTGCGTGCCGAACTGGGCAACCCGGAAGAAGCGGAGCGGCTGATCGCCGGCTGCGCGGATATCGGGCCCGCGCCCTCGGTGCTTCTCAACAATGCCTCGCTGTTCCGGAATGACCATATCGAAGACATGACGGCGGAGGGCTGGGAGCGTCACATGACGGTCAATGCGCTGGCGCCCGCGCTTTTGACGCGCGAATTCGCCCGCCGCCTGCCCGGAGGCGGGACCGGCGTCGTGATCAATTTCCTCGACCAGAAGCTCGACAATCTGAACCCGGACTTTTTCACCTACACGATCAGCAAATACGCCCTGAAGGGGGTGACCGAGGTGATGGCCATGGCGCTGGCGCCGCGTGTGCGGGTGTGCGGGCTGGCGCCCGGCCTCACCCTGCCCAGCGGCAAGATGACCGGGAAGCAGTTCGAGCGCGCCCACCGGGCCAACCCGCTGCGGCGGGGGGCGGAAGTGGAGGATCTGGTGCGCGCCGTCCGCTTCATCCTGCAGACGCCGTCCTATACGGGCCAGATGCTCATGGTCGACGGCGGCCAGCATTTCGACAAGCGCGGCCGGGATGTCATGTATTCCGTGGACGAATGAGACATGTTCCATCTGCTGACCCTGGGCGGCGCGCCTTGGCCGCCGCACGAGCTGTCCTGCAAGTTCCTGCACGGCTATGAGGTAATGTGCTCGATCGGCGTTTACGAGTCCGAGCGGCGCAGCCCCCAGCGGGTCGTGATCGATATCGCGATCTTCACCCGCGCTGTGCCTGAAGGCGCCGGCGACCGCATCGAGGACGTGGTGGACTACGATTTCCTGCGCGAGGGCATCGCGTGCCTGTGCGCCGACCGGCATTTCGACCTGCAGGAGACGCTCGCCCGTGAAATCTGCGCGCTCTGCCTCGAAAACCCCGGGGTTCTGGGGGCCGCCGTCGCCACCCGCAAGCCGGACATCTACCGCGATGCAGAGGCCGTTGGCTGCGAGATGGTGCGGTGGAAGCGGCCGGACGTATAAGACATTGAGTCATCGAATGCGAAACAAACGCCTGATCGGGCTGGCGCTGATCGTTATCGGAATAGCGGCGCCGCAGGCGATCGACGCCTACGAGACGGCGCACAGGCTCGACATTCCGAGGGATATCGGAGTCTTGCCCTGGCTCGTGATGACGATCGCGGGGATATGGGTGTTTGCCGCTTCCTTCCGGAAACGGAACAAGTAGCTCTCAATCGAGCGTAAACGTACACGCCTCGCCGCAGGAGGGGCGGCGGACGGTGACCCGCGTCAGCGCGGGCAGGGCCGGGCGCAGTTGCCGGGCGATCCACATCGCGAGGTTTTCCAGCGAGGGATTTTCGAGCCCCTCGATCTCGTTGAGCAGATGGTGGTCGAGCACGGCGCGCACCTCGTCCAGCGCCCGGTCCACTTCCGCAAAATCCGCAACCCAGCCCGTTTCCGGATCGGGCGCACCGGAAAGCGTCACTTCCGCGACGAAGGAATGGCCGTGCAGACGCCGGTAGGGATGACCCTCGGGCATATGCCGGAAATGATGGGCCGCCTCGAAGCTGAAGGTCTTGGTGATTTCCAGCCGTCCGGTCATCCGACCTCGCCGTTCACGAACAGGAATGCCAGGTAAGCACCGTAGGCCCCCAGGAAAAGCACGCCCGACAGGCGTCCGATGGGCCGGTGCAGCGCTACATAGAAAAGAACAACGGCCGACGAGGCCAACATGATCCACAGATCCATGTTCAATATGCGGCCCTCGATGGGAATGGGGTGGCGTGAAACCATGGCGGTGACCCCCATGATCGCCAGCAGATTGAACAGATTGCTTCCGATGACATTGCCCAGCGCCACGGCGGAATGTTTGCGCATGGCCGCGACCACGGTCGTCGCCAGTTCGGGCAGGGAGGTGCCGATGGCGACCAGGCTGAGGCCGATCACCGAGGGCGCGACGCCCGCCGCCCGCGCCAGCTCCGTGCCACCCTTGACGATCATGTGGGCGCCGAGCGGCAGGCCGATCAGCGACACCACGATGCAGATCAGGATCACGGGCAGGCGCCGCGGCAGGCCGGAGAGGGCGTCGAGTTCGGCCATTTCGCCCAGATCGTCGGGCAGCCTGCGCGCCCGGCGCGCGCGCATCGCGGACCAGAGGAGGAAAATCAGGATCAGGCCGAACAACATCGCTCCGTCCAGGAAGGTGAGCTGCCTGCCGTCCAGGCACAGCGCGACGAATACCAGACTGGCGGCGATCATGATGATGGTGTTGCGGCGGATCGTGTTCTGCTTGCTCATCGTGGCGGCGATCAGCGCGGGCAGGCCCAGCACCAGAAGCACATTGGCAATGTTGCTGCCCACTACGTTGCCCAGCGCGATGCCCAGCGCCTCGCCGCCGATGATGGCGGCGTCGATGCCGATGAAAAGTTCGGGTGCGGAAGTGCCGAAAGCGACCACCGTCAGTCCAATGATGAGAGGGGGAATTCTGACGCTGCGCGCCAGCGCCACGGCTCCGCGTACGAGCAGGTCGCCGCTGAACAGGAGGACGGCCAGCCCCCCGACCACCAAAAGGAACGACCAGAGCATCATATGTGCAGGTTCCCCGCGCGGACATGGGCGGTGATCCCGGCGTGAACCGCGGAATCACGGATTATTCGTTAAGTCTGCTATATAGGGCGTCCCGATCCCAAAAAGAACTGCCGCCGCGACGCCCGCCGATTCCCGCCGGATTCCGGGCCTCCGGCACTTGGCCGCCGCCGTGAACGGCGCGCTTCGGGAACGGCCGGCACGGCCAGGAGAGTGAAGGTGGAAGCCGATCACGCCAACATACCGTTTATGACCATCCTCACATTTCTGCTTGCCGCAGTTGTGGTGGTCCCGATCTGCCAACGGCTCAGGGTCAGTCCCATTCTGGGCTTTCTGGTGGCGGGTGCGCTGATCGGCCCGCAGGGGCTGCGGGTGGTGGTGGATATCGAGGGCGTGCGCAGCCTGGCCGAATTCGGCGTGATCTTCCTCCTGTTCACCATCGGGCTGGAACTGTCGCTTGACCGTCTCAAGGCCATGCGGCGGCTGATCTTCGGCCTGGGGGCCGCCCAGGTGACGGTGACCGCGGCGGCCATCGGCCTGGTGGCCTGGGCCTGGGGCAACGCGCCGCAGGTGGCCATGATCGTCGGGCTTGCGCTGGCGCTCTCCTCCACGGCGATGGTGATGCAGCTCCTGCTGGAGGGCGGAGACATCTCCGCCCGGCACGGCAGGACGAGTTTCGCCGTCCTGCTGTTCCAGGATCTGGCGGTGGTGCCCATCCTGTTGCTGGTCAGCGTCCTGGGCGGAGCGGCCGAACGCTCGCTTCTGCTGGATATCGGCCTGGCGCTGGGCCAGGCGGTGGCCGCCGTGATCCTCATTCTGGCGGCGGGCCGCCTTCTGTTCCGGCCGCTCTTTCACATGGTCGCGGCCACGCGCAGCCGGGAAATCTTCATGGCCATGAGCCTGCTGGCGGTAATCGGCACGGCCTGGGCGACCATGAGCGCGGGCCTGACGCTCGCGCTCGGGCCGTTCCTCGCCGGTGTGCTGCTCGCGGAAACCGAATACCGCCACCAGATCGAAAGCGACATTCATCCGTTCCGGGGCCTCCTGCTCGGCCTGTTCTTCATCAGCGTGGGCATGCTGCTCGATTTCTCGGTGGTGGCGAAGCAGGCCTTCTGGATTACGGCTTCCGTTGCGGGCCTGATCGTCCTCAAGGCGCTGATCGCGGCCGGCCTGTGCCTGCTTTTCGGCCTCTCCCGCGACGTCAGCATCCGGACGGGGGTTCTGCTGGGGCAGGGCGGCGAATTCGCCTTCGTCATCGTCGGTCAGGCCGCGCAGAGCTACAATCTCATCTCCCAGGAAGTGGCGCAGTTCATGGTTATCGTCGCCGCGCTTTCCATGGCGGTCACCCCCTTCCTGCCGTTCGCCGCCCGCCGTCTCGCCACCTGGCTGACCACCGACCATTACCGGCCCGCCGGCCCGGAGATCGGCGAACTGAAGGATATTGAAGGTCATGTGGTGATCGCGGGCTACGGGCGCGTGGGGCGCACGGTGGCGTCGCTTCTGGCGCGCCGGTCCATCCCCCATGTGGCACTCGACCTTGACAAGGAGGTGACGCGCAAGGCGCGCACACGGGGAGAGCCGGTATTCTTCGGCGACGCCACGCGCGCGGAGGTCCTGGAACGTCTGAACGCCAAAAGCGCGGCCGCCGTGCTGATCACGCTCGACGATCCGCAGGCGGCGGCCCTGGCGCTGGATGCCGTGCGGACGAACTGGCCCGAAATTCCGGTCTTTGTCCGCGCCCGCGACGCACGGCATGCGCAGGAACTGGAAGCGCGGGGCGTTCACAACGTGGTGCCGGAGACCTTCGAATCGAGCCTGCAGCTGGCCGCCCGTATCCTGCTGGCGCTGGAAACCCCGGACGACGTGGTGAACGAGATCATCGAGGATATTCGCGAGGAGGGTTATGCCTCCCTGAAGGAGCTGACGGACAAGCCGCCGGGACCGTTCTGAGCCGCACCTGCGAAATAAAAACCGGATACGGATGGCTCCGTATCCGGAAGGTGCGCCTTGCCGGGAAGGCGTGGGGGGATTCTCGCGAGAGAGAGACGCGCTAGTACCTGTGAATGCCGGGGCGGCAGGGAAGCAGCCGCGGCAGAAGGGTGAGTGTATATTCCGTAAGGCTGCGACTGGCGCCGCCCGTTTGCCCGGCCGCCGGCCGTGCGCGGCGCGGTTGGCGCTTCACCGGTTCATCCGCCTGCGCATTGATCCGGATCAGGCAGGAGAGGGCGCAGGGCACCGATATTGCATAATCCTTCATGCCGATCCTCCGGATAGGGAGCGTCGTCGGCCGGGCGTCTTTCCCGGAGCCGTTCGGCCGCTTGAGGCAGAGCGACAATACGCCGTTTTTCCGTGGTTTGCGGATTAAATCACAGTAAGGCATGGTTAAATGTCCTTAATCGAAACCCGTGTCCCGCCGCAGAACAGGCGAGCGGCCGGAGACCGGGCAGAATGCGTGAAAGTTCCTTCGCCCCCGATCGGGAACAGCCGGATGCCGCCCAAGCAAAGTTCGATCAATCGGCCATTGGCGTTGAGCATCGTCGCCCTGGGGCTGATCACCTTCGCCATCGGCCAGACCATCCTGTTCGCCGTTCTGGGCCCGATCGGGCGCCTGATCGGGCTGACCGAGATTCAGGTAGGCAGCATCACTTCCGTGTCCGCGCTGACCATCGCCCTTGTCTCGCCCTTCTGGGGGCGCAGAAGCACGGAATGGGGGCGGCGCCGGGTGATCGTGATCGGCCTGGTCGCCTACGGCCTCACCACCGCGGCCTTCACCTGGGTGGCGTGGATCGGCATGCGGGAAGTGCTGGGCGTGGCGGCGGTCTTCTATATGCTGATTGCGGTGCGCCTCGTCTATGCCCTGCTGTCGGCCGGAATTCAGCCCGCCGCCACGGCCTATATCGCCGACATGACATCGGGCCGGGAGCGCGCGGCGGGTCTGGCGCTCGTGGGCGGCGCGCTGGCCCTGGGTTCCGTCCTGGGGCCGGCCATGACCCTGCTCAGCGTGTTCGGCATTCTGGTGCCCTTGCTGGCGGCGGCCGCGCTGGCGCTGGGCGGCGGCCTCATCACCCTGTTTCTGCTGCCCCACGGCAAGCGCACGAGCCGCATCCGCCAGAAACCCTCGCTCAGGTTCTGGGACAGACATGCCTTCCCCTTTCTGGCGCTGATGTTCGTCATGCTGGTGATCGGCTCCAGCACCCAGCTTACCGCCGCCTTCTACATTCAGGATCTGCTGGGCGTTTCGGAATCCTACACCACGCGGCTTGTGGGCGTCGCCATGGCTGCCTCCGCCATCGCCATGATCGTGGCGCAGGGTGGAATCGTGCAGATCTTCCGGCCGTCCTCGGCCCTGCTCCTGCGCTCCGGACTGGCGCTCGCGGCCGCGGGCTTCGGCGTGCTCATTCTGGCGGAAATCTATCTGTGGCTGGTGGTGGGCTACGTCATCATCGGTCTGGGCACGGGGTTGCTGGTGCCGGGCATCCTGTCGGCGGGGTCATTGTCCGTGGATGAGGACCACCAGGGCGACATTGCCGGGCTGATGGGCGCGGCGCAGGCGAGCGGCTTCGTCGTGGGGCCGCTGATCGGAACGCTGCTTTACGAGCAGTTCCCGCTGCTGGTGTTCTACGTCAATGGCGGTCTCGCCCTGCTGCTGTTCGCCGTGGTCATGATGATGCGCTTTCCCCGCGCCGCTCGCGGACACGCGTGAGTGCGCCAGTACCGGGTGTGAATCCGTCACATCGCGGGGAGTGGGCGCGTGTAAATGCGCCCGGCATTGCAAGGTGAGGACCCATCCGGATGTGGTGGCGGAGGCCGAAAAACACGGCCGTCTGCTGGATATTCCGCTCTATTCGATCTACTGGGGCGACGTCTGAGGCTCCGGTTCCGTCTTCCGCCGGAGCCAGTGGTCGGCGGCCCGGCGCCCGTGGCCGTGCATGGCCTCGATGACGCCGGGGCCGGGACTGGCCCATTGCGCCCTCAGCCTTGCATCGAGCCATTGGGGCCCGTCGATCTCGTGCAGGCGGTGGCGCCCGGCATTGCGGAGCAATCTGTGCGGCGTCGTGCTCAACTCGGCGGCCAGCCGGTGCAGCAGTTTGAGCTGCGCCAGTTCATCCGCCAGCGGACGGTTGAAGGCCAGCCGGTGCATATGGGCGGTGATCTCCGGCGCGCTGGAGGGCGGCGCGGCGCTGCCCACCTCCATCAGCCGCACCAGCAGGGTTTCATGGGCGCGGGCCCGTTCCACGATGGGCAGGATGGGCGGGTTGGCGGTGAAGCCGCCGTCCCAGTAGGCGTCGCCTTCGAGGCGCACCGCGTGATGCATCATGGGCAGGCAGGCGGAGGCAAGCAGCACGTCGGCGGTGATCTCCCTGTTGGTGAACAGGCGCGCTTCCTCCGTACGCAGATTGGTGGCGGCGACGATCAGCCGGACCGGGCTTTCGGCGCGCAGCCGCTCGAAATCCACCGTGTCGATGAGGATTGTCCGCAGGGGATCCAGATTGAGCGGATTGGTCTGGTAGGGCGAGAGGAAGAGGCCCATCTGGGCCATGAACTGCCCGGACGCGGCGCCGGGCGCGGAAAGCCGTGCGGTGCGCGCGATCCGCTCCCAGAAGGTGCGCAG
>JBKHIN010000187.1:0-6392 GCA_046538635.1 Alphaproteobacteria bacterium | reverse complement strand
GGCGAAGCCCGCGGAGCCGAAAGATCTCTTTCGCAAATCGAAGGAGATCCTCGCGCTTGCGCCGGCGCGCGGCGCAAGGATGACATTTGTACTATGCGTATGACCAATGCAGCCGGCGTAAGGGGGAGAATGCGTTCTTCCCCGCGGCGGGGCGAATCCCGGGGCGGGGTCCTCCCCAGGGCTTGCCACGCCAAACCGGGTTCGATTGCCGGTCTAGCGCCACTCCACCTTCATGATTTCGTAGGAACGGCCGCCGCCCGGCGTGTTGACCTCGACCACGTCGCCGCTGCTCTTGCCGATCAGGGCGCGGGCGATGGGGGAGGAGAGGGAAATGCGCCCGGCCTTCACGTCGGCTTCGTGGTCACCGACGATCTGATAGCGGCATTCTTCTTCCGTATCCTCATCGATCAGCGTCACCGTGGCGCCGAACTTGACGGAGTCGCCGGACAGTTTGGATACGTCGATCACGTCCGCCCGGCTGAGCAGGTCCTCCAGCTCCATCACGCGGCTCTCGATGAAGCTCTGGCGCTCCTTTGCGGCGTGATACTCGGCGTTCTCGGAAAGGTCGCCGTGCTCACGCGCCTCGGAAATGGCGCGGATGATTTCCGGCCGCTCGACGCTTTTCAATCTCTTCAGTTCGGCTTCCATCTGTTCATAGCCGGAAGCCGTCATGGGAATTCTTTGCATTTTTTACAGCGTTCGAATTGTTGAAGGGACGAACCCCGTCCGGTTGCCTTATGGACAAGCGGCGGAAAGACCGATTGTCCTGTTTAGTCCATCACGCGTTCCGCCCCGTTGGCAACAGGAAACTCGCGCGCCCCGTAGGCGCCGGGTACCGTCTGCCACGCTTCGAGGGGAGGACCGGAGTGCGGTAAGCGCTCCGCCAACCTGAGCTACTTACTGTAGGACTGCAGGGGCTGAACTTCAAGTGTGCCGCAGCGCAGGGACTCAATCGCCTGTACGGCGGCGCGTCCGCCCGCCAGCGTCGTGTAATAGGGCACCTTGGCGAGCAGCGCCGTGCGGCGGATGGAAAGGGAGTCCGCCAGCGCCTGCGCGCCCTCGGTGGTGTTGATGACGAGGTGGACCTCGCCGTTCTTGAGCACGTCCACCACGTGCGGGCGGCCTTCCAGCACCTTGTTGATGCGCCCCACCTGCAGGCCCTCGCGGGACAGGAAATCGGCCGTGCCCGAGGTGGCGATGACGTGAAAGCCGAGCGCCAGCAGGCGGCGGACGGGCTCCACCAGCCCCGGCTTGTCGCGGTCCTTTACGGAGACGAAGGCCGTGCCTTCAAGGGGCACAAGCGTTCCGCCCGCCAATTGACTCTTGGCAAAGGCGCGGCCGAAATCCGTGTCCAGCCCCATGACCTCGCCGGTGGAGCGCATCTCCGGGCCCAGAACGGTGTCCACGTTGGGAAAGCGGGCGAAGGGGAAACAGGATTCCTTGACCGCGATATGATCGCCGCGGCGGGAAACAAGACCGAAGGCGGACAGTTTTTCACCGGCCATCACCCGGGCGGCGATGCGGGCGAGGGGATAGCCCACGGCCTTGGAGACGAAGGGCACGGTGCGGCTCGCGCGGGGATTGACCTCAATGAGGTGAATAGCGCCGTTCTGGATGGCGAACTGCACGTTCATCAGCCCGACCACGCCCAGTTCCAGCGCCAGCGCACGGGTCTGGCACTCCAGTTCGGCGATCGCCTGCGCACTGAGGGAGTGGGGCGGCAGGGCGCAGGCCGAATCGCCCGAATGCACGCCCGCCTCCTCGATATGCTCCAGGATGCCCGCGACGAACACCTCTTCGCCGTCGCTGAGCGCATCCACGTCCACTTCGATCGCATCCTGAAGATAGAAGTCGATCAGCACCGGCCCCTGGGTGTCGAATTCGAATTCGGGGGCCATCACGCCGGCGCGCTCCAGATGGGGTTCGTCATGGACGATTTCCATGGCCCGTCCGCCCAGCACGTTGGAGGGCCGGACCACCAGCGGATAGCCCACCTCGCGCGCCCGGGCGCGGATTTCGTCGGCCGAGCGGGCGATGGCGTTGAGCGGCTGGCGGAGATTCAGCTTGCGGATGAGCGCCTGAAAGCGCTCGCGGTCCTCCGCCCGGTCGATGGCGTCCCAGGGGGTGCCCAGAATGGGCACGCCGCGGGCGTCGAGCGCGCGCGCCAGCTTCAACGGCGTCTGCCCGCCATATTGCACGATCACGCCCATGAGTTCGCCCCGGCTCTGCTCCATGCGGACGATTTCGAGGACGTCTTCCTCCGTCAGCGGCTCGAAATAGAGGCGGTCGGAGGTATCGTAGTCCGTGGACACCGTTTCCGGGTTGCAGTTAACCATAATGGTCTCGATGCCCGCTTCGGCGAGCGCGAAGGCCGCATGGCAGCAGCAATAGTCGAATTCGATGCCCTGCCCGATGCGGTTGGGGCCGCCGCCCAGAATTATCACCTTGCGCCGGGCGGAGGGCATGGCCTCGTCCGCCGCCTCGCCGAAGAGCGGCCGCTCATAGGTCGAATACATGTAGGGGGTGCGGGCCTCGAACTCGGCGGCGCAGGTGTCGATGCGCTTGAAGACGGGCAAAACGTTCCGCTTGCGGCGCAATTCGGCGACCTTGCCCTCCGTCACCCGGGCCAGTCTGGCGAGCCGCCGGTCGGAGAAGCCCAGCGCCTTGAGCCGGTGAAGCCCCGCCGGGTTCCTGGGCAGGCCGCTGCGGCGCACCTCTTCCTCGGCATGGACGATGGCCTCGATCTGGTGCAGGAACCACGGGTCGTAGTCGCACGCCGCCCGAATTTCCTCCAGCGGCAGGCCGCGGCGGAAGGCCTCGGCGATGATGCGCAGACGGTCGGGCGTGGGCCGGGCCAGCGCCGCGCGCAGGACATTGGCGTCGTCGCCCTGGCCCAGGCCGGGAATTTCGATTTCGTCGAGGCCCGAGAGCCCGGTTTCCAGCGAACGCAGGCCCTTCTGCAGGGATTCGGCGAAACTGCGCCCGATGGCCATGGCCTCGCCCACCGACTTCATGGAGGTGCCGAGCAGGCCCTCCGCCCCCGGAAATTTCTCGAAGGCGAAGCGCGGCAGCTTGGTCACCACATAGTCGATGGCGGGCTCGAAGGAGGCGGGGGTAACGCCCGTGATGTCGTTGTCGAGTTCGTCGAGCGTGTAGCCCACGGCGAGGCGCGCGGCCACCTTGGCGATGGGAAAGCCCGTCGCCTTGGAAGCGAGCGCGGAGGAGCGCGACACGCGCGGGTTCATCTCGATCACCACCAGCCGCCCGTCCTGCGGATTGACCGCAAACTGAACGTTGGAGCCGCCGGTCTCCACCCCGATCTCGCGCAGCACCGCGAAGGAGGCGTTGCGCATGATCTGGTATTCCCGGTCAGTGAGGGTGAGGGCGGGGGCGACGGTGACGCTGTCGCCCGTATGCACGCCCATGGGATCGAGATTCTCGATGGAGCAAACGATGATGCAGTTGTCGAGGCGGTCGCGCACCACCTCCATCTCGAATTCCTTCCATCCGAGGACGGACTCTTCAATCAGCACTTCGTGGGCGGGGGAAGCGTCGAGGCCGCGGCGCACCACCTCCTCGAATTCCTCGCGGTTATAGGCGATGCCGCCGCCCGTGCCGCCCAGCGTGAAGGAGGGCCGGATGATGGAGGGAAGGCCCACCGTCTCCAGGACCTCCCAGGCGTCCTCCATGCGCCGCACCACGGCCGATTTCGGGGTCTCCAGGCCGATCCGGTTCATGGCCTCGCGGAAAAGCTGCCGGTCCTCGGCCTTGGCGATGGCGTCGCGCCGCGCGCCGATCATCTCGACACCGAACTTTTCCAGCGTGCCGTCCTCGGCGAGCTTCATGGCCGCGTTCAGCGCCGTCTGGCCGCCCATGGTGGGCAGGAGGGCGTCCGGGCGCTCGCGTTCGATGATTCGGGCGAGGAATTCGGGCGCGATGGGCTCGATATAGGTGGCGTCGGCCAGTTCCGGATCGGTCATGATGGTGGCGGGGTTGGAATTCACCAGCACGATCCGGTAGCCTTCCGCCTTCAGCGCCTTGCAGGCCTGCACGCCGGAATAATCGAATTCGCAGGCCTGCCCGATGACGATGGGCCCCGCACCGATAATCAAAATGCTGTTTATGTCGTCGCGTTTGGGCATGCTATTCGTTCATCATCCCCACAAAGCGCCGGAACAGGTAGTAGCTGTCCTGCGGCCCGGGCGAGGCTTCCGGGTGGTACTGCACGGAAAAGGCCTTGCGGTCCGGCGCCGCGAGGCCGCAATTGGAACCGTCGAAGAGCGAAATGTGGGTCTGCGTCACATTGGCCGGCAGGCTTTCCGCGTCCACCGTGAAGCCGTGGTTCATGCTGGTGATCTCCACGCGCCCCGTCTGAAGATCCTTAACCGGATGATTGGCGCCGTGATGGCCCTGATGCATCTTCTTCGTGCGTCCGCCGAGCGCCAGCGCCAGCAACTGATGGCCCAGGCAGATGCCGAATATGGGCACCCCCGCATTCATCACGCCCTCGATGGCGGGAACGGCGTATTCGGCGGTCGCCGCCGGGTCGCCCGGCCCGTTGGAGAGGAAAACGCCGTCGGGCTCGTGGCGCAGGATGTCCTCCGCGCTCGCCGTCGCGGGCACCACGGTGACCGCGCATTCCTCGCTGGTCAGACAGCGGAGGATGTTGCGTTTCACGCCGTAGTCCACCGCCACGATCTTCCGGCGCGGCGCCTGCGTGAGGCGGCCGAAGCCTTCCCCGCGCCGCCAGAGCGTTTCCTCCCAGCCATAGGTCTGCGCCGTGGTGACCTGGGCAGCAAGATCCATGCCCTCGAGCCCCGGCCAGGCGCGGGCCTGTTCGCGCAGGGCCGGGATGTCGAATTTTCCCTTCGGGTCGTGGGCGATGACGGCGTTGAAGAACCCCTGTTCGCGGATGCGCACGGTCAGCGCGCGCGTATCCACGCCCGCAAGGCCGACGATGCCGCGGGTCTTCAGCCAGGCGTCGAGGCGCTGCGTGGAGCGCCAGTTGGAAGGTGCGGTTACGTCCTCGCGCAGCAACAGGCCGCGTACGGACGGATTGGTGGCTTCCATGTCTTCCGGGTTCGCGCCCACATTGCCGATATGGGGAAAGGTGAAGACGATGATCTGGCCGGCATAGGAGGGATCGGTGAGAATCTCCTGATAGCCCGTCATCGCCGTGTTGAAGCAGACTTCGCCGACGCGCGCTTCCTCCGCCCCGAAACCGCGGCCCCAGATGAGCGATCCGTCGGACAGGACGAGGACTCCGTTGGCGCCGTTGGGTGGGGTGGGGGCGGCGCCGGAATCGGACATGGCGGTTACATCTTCAGTTGTGCCGGTACGGGGTTCTGTTGCTCGACGCGTCTTGATCCCCCGGTCCCGCCGGCATATATGCCGGAGTCACCTGGACGTTAAGCCCGCTGGTCCGGCGCTTGCTTTTGATGTTCGAGACGATGGGCGCACGGACGGGGGCGCAAAATCGGCGGGACGTTAGGGAAAGGCCCATATCCCGTCAAGCGCTCACGGATTTGGCATGCTTTTCCGGGGTTTCAAGCAAAAAGCAGGGGTGCGGCCGGCCGGGCGATTCGGCTGGCCGGGGGGTAATTTTTTCGAGTGAGGATTTTTCCATGCGGGAAAGACTGACGGAAGCCCTGAAGGAGGCCATGAAGGCGAAGGATCAGCGCAAGGTCTCCACGCTTCGGCTGATTCTCGCGGCCATCAAGGAAAAGGACATCGCCGCGCGCTCGCAGGACCGCTGCGAAGGCGCCAGCGAAGAGGAAATCCTGGGCGTGCTGGCCAAGATGGTGAAACAGCGACAGGAGTCGAGCCAGACCTATGAGGAAGCCGGACGGCTGGATCTGGCCGAGCAGGAGCGCGAGGAAATGGAAATCATTCAGTCCTTCCTGCCGCGCCAGCTTCACGGCGAGGAAGTGCGCGAGGCCTGCAACGCGGTGATCGCCGAACTGGATGCTTCGGGGCTCAAGGACATGGGACGGTGCATGGGCGAACTGAAGGCGCGCTATGCCGGGCGCATGGACTTCAGGGAAGCCAGTGCCATCGTCCGGCAGCTTCTGGCCGGGCGGGCGGCATAATCGGTACGCCGCGCTGGCGGACGGTCAGGCAGGCTTTCGTGCCCATTGTGTACTCTCCGTGACCTTTGTGGTTAAACACAAAGACACCCCGAATGCACGAAGGACACGAAGGAACTTCGGCGACATCTGCCGCCTTCGGGGATGAGCGGAAAAAGATCCGGGGTAACCGGTTGCGGCGCAGTTCTTATCCGCTTCTTTTTTGCAGGGCGCGTCATGGCCTTTAAGGGCTTCCCGCCGGAATTTCTTGACGAGGTTCGCCAGCGCGTGGCGCTGGCGGACGTGGTTGGCCGGCGCGTCCAGTTC
>JBKHIN010000186.1:0-6436 GCA_046538635.1 Alphaproteobacteria bacterium | reverse complement strand
ACCTCGCCCTGGTCGCTATCGCCTACAGAACAATTGGCGGGGAAATCCAGATCGCCGGATGGCCGGTTCCGCTCGGGATCGGGCTGCGGCTCGACGGGATCGCCTGGATCTTTCTCGCCTTCTCCGCACTCGTCTTCGCGCTCGCGGCCCTTGCAGGCCGAACCACGCTCGCCAGGGACGGCGCGGCGACGCTCTGGACCACGCTGCTCGCAGGCGTCAATGCAATCTATCTGGGGGCGGACCTTTTCAACCTTTTTGTCGGTCTGGAAGTGGTGAGCCTGTCGGCCGTCGCTCTCACCGCGATCGGCGGCGGCGCCGCAGCCGCAAGCGCGGCGCTCCGTTACCTCTTCGTCGGGCTGGGCGGCGGTCTCCTCTACCTGATGGCGGTCGCAGTCTTCTACCGCGCGGCCGGGACGCTCGACATCGCGCTGATCGCGCAAGCGAAATTGCAGGGAGCGGCGCTCGCCGCCCCCCTCGCTCTCGCAACCGCCGGGCTCCTGCTCAAGAGCGGCGCCGCCCCATTCCATTTCTGGCTTCCGCCGGCCCACGGAAACGCAGCGTCCGCGGTAAGCGCAGTCTTGTCGGCCGTGGTCGTGAAAACCGGGCTTTACCTGCTCTTCCGAATGTGGATCGACGTCGCGCCGGAGCCGGCGCTCTCCCAGGCAGCTCCGCTCTTCTGGGCTCTCAGCGTCGCCGGCATGGTAACCGGCGGCGCAGGCGCCCTCCGTGCGGCGCGCGTCAAGACACTGATCGCCTATTCGACCGTGGCCCAGATCAGCTACATGGTCCTCGCGCTCGGCTTCGCTGCGGCCGCTTCCGGGGCGGCAGTGGCTTTCGCCGCCTTCGCGGCAGCGCATGCTCTGGCAAAGTCCGGCCTCTTCATAGCGGCCGGGCTCATCACCAGGGCGAATGGGCACGATGAGGTTTCGCGGCTGGCCGATCCCGGCGCCGCCTATGGCCCCACAAAGATCGCCGTTGCCATTTCGGCCGGTGTGCTCGCGGGCCTGCCCCCGACAGCGGGCTTCTTCGCCAAATGGACGCTGATGCAGGAGGCTGCGGCGGCAGGCGCCTGGTGGGTCGCGCCGGCGCTCGTGGCAGGCGGGCTTCTGACCGCGGCCTACATGTCGCGGCTTGCCGCCGCGCTGATGCGGAACCCGCCGGGGGACAGGCCAACGGAAGAAACCGGATCCCTCCAGGGATGGAGTGCTCTCGCGCTCAGCGTCTCGGGACTCGTCCTCGGCTTCCTCGGCGCGCCGCTTGCGGGGCTGGTGGAGGCCGGCCCGTGAACCCCAGCCTGCTTCCCCTGCTGATCGTCGTGGCGACCCTCGTCTCGGGCATTGTCATCTTTCTGACGCCCGACCGGATGGTGCGGTTTCGAACGGCGCTCAACGTCGCCGGCGCCCTGATAACCCTCGCATTCGTTGTCATCCTTGTGTTCGGCGTGCTGCAGGGCGGCAACTATGCCACGCGCATGCCCCTGCTGCCCGGCGCGCCGCTCCTGCTCCAGTCGGACGCGCTTTCCCTGCTCTTTGCCGGCCTCTCGGCAGTGCTCTGGCTGGTGACGACGGTGTATGCGGTCGGATATCTCCGCCGGGGCCCGCACCGGCCGCGCTTCTTCGGCTTCTTCGCCCTCTGCGTCAGCGCGACGATGGGCGTGGCGCTGGCAGGCAACCTGCTGACCTTCCTCGTCTTCTACGAGATGCTGACGCTATCCACTTACCCGCTCGTAACGCATCGCGGCGATGCGGCATCGCTCCGGGCGGGGCGCATTTACCTCGCCTATACCCTTACCGGCGGCGCCCTGCTCCTGCTCGGCACAATGCTGCTCTACGCACTGCAGGGTTCGGGCGACTTCATTGTCGGCGGGCTGCTTTCCGGCGCGGAGGATCGGCCCTCCGCCGGCGTGCTCGGGCTTCTCTTCCTGATACTGATCGCCGGCGTGGGCGTGAAGGCGGCGCTCGTTCCGCTGCACGGATGGCTGCCGGTGGCGATGGTCGCACCCGCGCCGGTCAGCGCGCTTCTTCACGCGGTCGCCGTGGTGAAAGCGGGCGTCTTCGGAATTGTCAGGATCGTCTACGATATTTTCGGCGAGCCGCTTGTCGAGGCGCTCAATCTCCTGATGCCGCTGGCAGCGGTTGCCGGCGCGACAATCCTGTATGGCTCGATCCGCGCTCTGGGCCAGGACGACCTCAAGCGCAGGCTCGCCTTCTCGACCGTCAGCCAGGTCTCCTACATCGCCCTCGGCGTCTCGCTTGCCCACCCGGTAGCTGCGCTCGGCGGGATCATCCACCTCGTCCACCAGGGCATCATGAAAATCACGCTGTTCTTCTGCGCAGGCGCGGTCTCGGAGACGACCGGCATCAAGAAAATCAGCGGGATGAACGGGCTCGGCCGGCGCATGCCGTGGACGATGGGAGCCTTCACGATCGCGGCGGTGGGCATGATCGGGCTCCCGCCGACGGCGGGTTTCGTGACGAAGTGGTACGTCTCTTCCGGCGGGCTGGAGACCGGAGCGACGTGGGTGATGGTCCTGATGCTGATCTCGAGCGGCCTGAACGCCGCCTACTTCCTCCCGGTCATGCAGCGCGTCTGGTTCCTCGCCCCGCCGCCGCAACAGGCCGGACATCCCGGCCGCTCGAAGGCTTCCCTGTTGCTCGTCGGGCCGCCATTGGTGACGGCCGCACTGACGGTTGCTGCGGCGCTGTTTGCGGACTCGCCTTTCAGCCCGCTCGGATGGACCGAGGCCCTGGTGCTTCGCGAGTTCGGCTTCGCCGGGACCTCGCCCGATGAGGCGCGCGTGCCGGGCAATCCACTGCTCCTCCTGTCGCTTGCGCCGCTCGCGGTCACAGTCTTCGCCGTCCTGGGGCTTGGACGGGCGGTCTGGCCGCTCTTCGCGCTGGCGGCCGTCCCTGCCGCGGTGACGGCGGCTTTCATGCCGGGAGATGCGGCGGGAGGCGAGATCCCGGCCCTTCGCCTCGATCCGGACTTCGCACCTTTCCTTCTCGCCGCCGCCCTCATCTGGGCGGCCGCCGCGATACACAGCAGGCAGAGTGTCGGGGGCGCCGCGAATGCACGCCGCTACGCGATCTTTTTCGGCCTCGCCATGACCGGAAACATCGGTCTCGTCATCGCGGACAATATGGTCGCCTTCTATGTAGGCTTCAGCGTGATGAGCCTTGCCGTCTACGGACTCGTCGCCCACAAGGGAACGGCGGAGACCGATCGCGCGTCCCGGATCTACATGTGGCTCGCAGTGGCGGGCGAGCTCACGCTGTTCGCGGCAATCCTGTTGATCAGTTCGGCCCAGGACGGCACTTTGCCGCCCCGTCTGACCGGGGCCGCGCCCTCGGGGGCCGCCGCCTGGCTTGTCCTGATCGGCTGCGGGATCAAGGCCGGGCTCGTTCCCCTTCACGTCTGGCTTTCTCTCGCCCACCCCGTCGCCCCCGTACCGGCGAGTGCGGCGCTCAGCGGGGCCATGCTGAAGGCCGGCATCATCGGCATGCTCCTGCTCGTCCCGCCGGAGCTCGGGACGCCGGAGGGCTTCGGCGAAATCATGATTCTCACGGGCCTCGCCGGGGCCTTCGGGGGCGCGGTCTACGGGACGATGCAGCGCGACCTGAAGACGGCCCTCGCCTATTCGAGCCTGAGCCAGATGGGCCTCGCCCTGACGGCGCTGGGCGCGGCCTATGCCGGGCTGGCGCAAGCGGGGGCCGCCGCGGCGGCCCTGGCGCTCTTTGCCATCCATCACGGGCCCGCCAAGGGCGCCGCTGGCGGCGACCGTTCTCGCATTGCGCCTTCGTCCAATGCTTCCACCCGCGCCGCCGGGAGATGTGCTGGTTCTCGTGGAACGCGTCGCAAGAATGGGAATTCCGCTGCGCCTGGCAATTTCCCGGCGTGCCGATCATGCGGCAGCGTATGGCGGTACTGTCGTCGCGGGGCTGGATCGGGCATTGAAAGCGCTGCTCAAGAGCCGCCCCACCGAACCGCCGGAACGGTGGACGGCCGCCACCGCCGCGCTTGTCGTCGCCCTGCTTGCCGTCGCCCTGGCCGTCATGTCCTGACCGACCACGAAATGCACAAAGACCGATGCCAGTTGGGCTCCGGACCTGCAATCATGCCCAACACCATACGCTCCCCCCTTTTCTTTCTACGTCAATACCACATCCGCAGACCCGCAACGAAGGACACGCTTTCCGTATCCTCCCCTTCCGCGCGTGCGAAAGCCGCCGTTTCGCCGACTTTCCAATTCCAGGACACACCGATATAGGGCGCGAATTTGCGAATGATTTCATAGCGGAGCCGGAGGCCTGCTTCGGCCGTGCTGAGCCCGGAACCGATGCCGAGGTCTTCCACCCGCTGCACGGCGAAATTCAACTCCGTGCGCGGTTGCAGGATGAGGCGCTGTGTGAGCATCAGTTCGTATTCGGCTTCGAAGCGTGCGGAGACGTCACCCTCGTGACTGATAAAGGCGGCGGCATCGATTTCGAACCATTGGGGCGCCAGTCCCTGAATGCCGATCACACCGTATGCGCGTGAGGGATCCGGCTCAATATCGTAGCGCGCGCCTGCCTGCAAATCGAAATAGGGACCGATCGCATGGCTGTAGAGCGCCTGAAACTCCGCCTCTTCGAAATTCCCGGCATCGATCAAATACTCGCCCTCTGCCTTCACCCAGAATTTGTCGAGAGGACCTCCGAACCATCCCTGTGCGTCCCAGACCAGCAACGGATCTCCGTCCCCAGTCTGATATTCGAGCCGGTCCGCCTGCAGGAAGAGCGTTGTCCCCCCACCGTGATGTTCCCGCACGGTTTCCTCCGCGGCTTCCATTTCCGACGAACCATAGATCTCATCCGCTGCATACCAGCCCGACCTTTCTTCTTCTCCGTACGCCATGCCCGCGGACAGGAAGCCGACCAGAACACCCGTTACAAACCGCTTCATCGTTTACTCTCCGCAATCTGTTCGCGTACGGAGACGACCTGCATCATCCCGGCAGCCATGTGATAGAGCAAATGGCAGTGGAAGGCCCAGTCGCCGAAGGCGTCGGCGGTAATATCCACCGAGAGCTTTTCCCCAGGTTTCACATTGATGGTGTGCTTGCGCGGTTTGTGACGATGCGCGCCGGTCACGACGTCGAAGAACATGCCGTGCAGGTGAATCGGGTGAGTCATCATGGTGTCGTTGACCAGGGTCAGGCGCACCCGCTCGTCCTTGCGGAAGACGATGGGGTCGACGATTTCCGCGAAAAGCACACCGTCGAAGGACCACATGAACCGTTCCATATTGCCGGTAAGGTGGATCTCGACTTCCCGGCCCGGATCGCGCCGGTCCGGATTGGGCGTGAGGCTTTTCAGGTCCGCATAGGAAAGCGTCCTGTGGGACAGGTTTTCGAGCCCGAGGCCCGGCTCGTTCAGACGGTTTCTGGGCATTTCGGCCAGATTGGCGACGCCGGGGCCCTTCTTGTGGTGATGGGCCTGCATGGCGCCCGGCTCCGCCATGGCCCTGCCGCCATCGCTCATATCGCCATGTCCCATGGCGGCGTGATCTGTGCCGTCACGCGCCGTTTCGGAATGGCCCGTTTGTCCGTGATCCATGGAACCGTGTTCCATTTCTCCTTGACCGGCCCTGCCGCCCTCTTCCGTACCGTGGTCCATTCCGTCGCGGCCCATGCCCCCATGCGCCATCCCCATATCCTTCATGGTGAGCAAGGGGCGAGGACGGAGAGGCGGCACCGCGGCCTCCATGCCGGGGCGGGGGCTGAGGGTTCCCCGTGCATAAAAGCTGCGGTCGATGGATTCGGCCATCAGTGTCCATGCCTGTTCCGTCTCCGGCCGAATGACCACGTCATAGGTCTCGGCCACGCCGATCTGAAATTCGCCGGTTTCCACCGGCTGTACGTTCTGCCCATCGGCCTGCACGACGGTCATGGGCAGCCCCGGTATACGGAAATTGTAAATGGTCATGGCCGAGGCATTGATGATCCGCAGGCGCACACGCTGACCCGGCTCGAACAGGGCTGTCCAGTTATCATCCGGACCATGACCGTTTATGAGGCCGGTATATGTGGCGCCCGTCACATCGGCGATGTCGGTCGGGCTCATGCGCATATTGCCCCACATCATCCGGTCACGGAGTGCGGCGCCAAGCCCTTCTTCCCGGGCATCCTCGAAGAAATCCCTGGCGGTCCGCTGCTGGAAATTATAGGCATCGCTCATCTTCATGAGCTTGGTGAAAACCCGGTGCGGGCTCTCGAATGTAAAGTCCGACAGCACGATCACATATTCGCGGTCGAAGGCGATGGGGTCGGCGCCCTTGGGTTCAATGATCAGCGGTCCGTAATGGCCCAATTGCTCCTGCAGGCCCGAATGGGAGTGATACCAGTAGGTACCGGCCTGCCGGACCGGAAAGCGGTAGGTGAAGGTTTGCCCCGGTTTGA
>JBKHIN010000185.1:0-6440 GCA_046538635.1 Alphaproteobacteria bacterium | reverse complement strand
GAAGGAAAGGTCGTCCGCCAGTTCGGAAGCCGCCTCGGGGGTGAACGCCCCGGCATCGGCCACGGGCTCGGGCAGCCAGGGCCCCACATAAACTTCGCGCTGGCGCTGGGCGGACTTCAACCGGTCCAGGCACAGGCGCGTGACCACCGTGGTGAGCCACGCGCGGGGATTGTCCACCCCGTCCGCCTTCTCCCGCCAGCGCAGCCAGGCGTCCTGAACGGCGTCCTCGGCGTCGGCGCGCGAGCCCAGCATGCGATAGGCGAGGCCCAGCAGCGAGGGACGCCGGGCCTCGAATTCCTGTTCGCTCATGCGGTTCTCCCGGCAACGCTCACGCGGCGCTCTCCGATCTCCACCGGGCGGCATTCCCGTGCATAGCCCATCGCGGCCTTCAGCATGGGAAAAACCCGGCCGATGGCAAGGGCGAGCGAGAGGGTGGCGAGGCCTTCGGCGGCCCAGCGTCTGCGCACCTGCTCCCGGAGGTCTTCGGCGGCCGGATCGCGGACCGCGACCGCCTCGGCGAAGCGGGCGGCGAGGGCGGTATCCGCGCTCATATCCTCGAAGCGGCGTTCAAGAACGGCCGAAATCTGGCCGTCGTCCACGCCCGCTTCCTGCGCCATGCGCACCACCAGTTCCGTGCACGCCCCGCAGTCCTCGGCGATGGCGGCGACCAGCTTGACGGCATAGAGCGCTTCCGGCGGCACGCCGTCCCCGTGGCGGGCCACATCCATGATTTTCGCAAAGCGGCGGAAGCCGCGCGGCGAGGCCGCGAGCAGCGCCAGCATGTAGGAGACATCGTAATCATAGCGCCGTCCCCAGCGTTTGAGGGCGAGGCGGGCGAACCATTTCCACATCACGCCGCCCTCCGTTGCGCCGCGGGCCAGGCGGCATAGACCGCCAGCGCCGCCGGGACCAGGACGGCCGCCACCTCGAAGGGGACGGCGCCGTGAACAGGGCCCGTCACCATTTCCACAAGATGCAGGCCCCCATGCAGCGCCAGGAAGGCCGCGCCCATGGCGGCGGCGGGCCACAGATGCGCCCGCCACGCCCCGAGCAGGAGCCCCAGCCCCGCCACGATGGAGGCCAGTCCGATGTCCAATACGAAATGGGCGTTGAACGGCCCGGTATGCTCGACCCCGGGGACGCCCTCATACCATCGAAGGGGCGCGGCGAGCATGAAACCGCCATTGAGTACCGTTCCCGCGCCCAGAAGCACGAGCAGGCCGCGTTTGAGCATGGCCGTCCTCCTCAAGAATGTGACTGAGAAGAAGACGAGCGGGCGGTGCGCCCTGTGACGCGGCGGGAGAGATTTCCGGGGAAGCTTCGATCAAGAAAAAGGCCCGCACGAACGCACGGGCCTCTTTGTTTTTGTCTGACGTCAGGCGCAGGGGCGCCATAGACCGTCCGGCCCTGGGCGCCGGAACTGTAGATGGCGGAAGAGCCTCCGATCCCGGTACGCATTTGGGCGCGAACGGCGCCGGGCCGGGCGTTTTCCATAAAATCGACATAAGCGCCTGCGATGAGGCACGCTGTTTCGGGACCGGCGGGGAATTTGCCCGCCTGCGGGCCCTGCAGTGTGCATATGGAGGGGCGTAATGAAGGCAAAACGATTTCTGGCCGCGGCGCTGATCGCCGTCTTCGGACTTCAGGTTACGTCCTGCGGCTACATCCTCCATCCGGAGCGCAAGGGGCAGACGGGCGGACGCATCGATCCGGCCGTCGCGGTGCTCGACGGGGTCGGGCTGCTCTTGTTCCTGATACCGGGCATCGTGGCCTTCGTCGTGGACTTTCACTACGGCACCATCTACCTGCCGGGCACCCAGTCGGCGGATGCAGGCAGCGAGGACGGCGAGCCCAGGACAGTCAAGGTAGAGGGCGAGCTGACCCGGGAACGGGTGGAGGCCATCCTCGCCCGGGAAACGGGCGCGGCGGTCGATCTGGACGAAGCGGAAATCCGCATGGCCCGCAGCGGATCCCCCGAAGAAATCCGCACGCTTCTGGGCGAGGCGGAGCCTTCCGGCGGCTGAGGGCGGCGTGCATGGCCCCACGATTGCACCCGGCCGCGAAGCCCGGATGACAACCCTGTGAAAGAGGACCCGGCTGTGCCCGGTTTGCGCTTCATCCGGGCGGCCAATCCATGCTTTGTTTCGGCCCGAGTAGGGCGGCCCGCGGCCGCTTGAGTATCCAGCGGGGGAAATCATGACCGACAGCACCGATGCGCAGGGCCCGGCGCCCTCCACCGACACGTCCTTTCTCGGCCATCCGCGCGGCCTCGCCGTCCTGTTCTTCGCGGAAATGTGGGAGCGCTTTTCCTATTACGGCATGCGCGCCCTTCTGGTCACCTACCTGATCTGGCACTTCCTGCAATCGGAGAGCGACGCCTACGGGGTGTACGCGGCCTATGCGGGCATGATCTACCTGGCGCCGGTGCTGGGCGGCTATATGGCCGATAAATATCTGGGCGCGCGCAAGGCGGTGGCCTTCGGCGCCGTCCTCATCACGATGGGCCATTTCTCCATGGCCTATGAGGGCTCGCCGCCCATCGAGACCCTGCGGGCGGACGGCCGCGACTACGAAATCAACCGCATCCTCAATCCGGACCGCGGTCGAAGCCTGTGCCCCGACGAGGCTCGCGGCGAACAGGGCGGCCAACAGGCCCGCGGCGAGGGCGAGTTCTTAGACGTTCTGGGGGGATGGCTGTGGCGGCTGGTAGCCGGCCGGGAGGATGCCTGCCGCCCCAAAGGCGACAACCCGCAATTCGTGCGCACCATCGCCATTGACGGCGAGGAACGGCGGATCGAACGCATGCCCCAGGCCGAGGACGGCGCCGCCGGCGAACGCACCGTCATTTACCGCACAGGCGGGGAGGAGACGGCCTCCGTCACCGGCAGGCTGATCCGCGTCAGCGACCGGACGGGCGAGAACATGATGTTCCTGGCGCTGGCGCTCATCATCGTGGGCACGGGCTTCCTGAAGGCCAACATCTCGGCCATCGTGGGCAGCCTTTATGACATCAGGGACCGGCGGCGCGATTCCGGCTTCACCATCTTCTATATGGGCATCAATATCGGCGCGCTTGCGGGCATTCTGCTGGTGGGCTGGATCGGCATCGCATTCGGCTGGGCCTATGGCTTCGGGCTGGCGGGCGTGGGCATGCTGCTGGGCCTGTTCGTGTTCCTTCTGGGCCAGAACTGGCTCGAAGGCCGCGCGGACCCGCCCGATCCCGACGGCCTGAAGGAACGGGTCGCCGGACCGTTCAGCCGGGAATGGCTGATTTATCTGGGCGGCATCGCCGCGGTGGGCCTGGCCTGGCTGACCGTCAAATATCTCGGCAGCGAGTTCGAAGCCGAGGATCTGTTCGCCCGGATCGGAATCGACATCACGGCCGTACCGGTGATCGGCGACTTCACGCTGTTTGACATGATCCTGACCGCGGCCTTTCTGGGCTGCGCGATCGGCGTGATCGTCTATTCACTCGCCAGTCTGGGCAAGGAGGACCGGGACCGCATGATCGCGCTGCTGGTGCTTACCCTCTCCTCGGTGGTCTTCTGGACCCTGTTCGATCAGGCGCCGCTGTCCCTGATCGTCTTCCAGATGCGCTTCGTGGACACCTGGATGTTCACGCCTCAGCAGACGGGGTTCTCCAACGCGCTCTTCATCGTCATGCTGGCGCCGCTGTTCACGCTGTTGTGGAACGGGCTGGCGCGGGCGCGGCGGGAACCGTCGACGCCGGTCAAGTTCGCCCTGGGGCTGGCGCAGATCGGGCTCGGCTTTCTGGTGCTCAGCTGGGGGATCAGTCTGTTCGACGACACGCTGCAGATCGGCCTCCTCTGGATTTTCCTCATGTATCTGCTGCACACGACGGGGGAGCTGTGCCTGTCGCCCATCGGCCTGTCGGCGGTGACCAAGCTGTCGGTGAAACAGTTGGTCGGCTTCATGATGGGCATCTGGTTCCTGGCGGTGTCGATCGCCCAGGTGGCCGCCTCGCAGGTGGCCAAGCGCACGGCCACGCCCGAGGGCACCGACCCCGCCGTGGCCCTGGCGCAGTTCAACCAGGTCTATTTCTGGGTGGGCATCGCCGCCATCGGCGCGGGCGTGCTGATGCTGCTGTTCGCCCCCGTGCTCAAGCGGATGCAGCACGGCCGGCTGTAACGACGGTGCGGCGGGTGCCTCCCGGGACGCACCTGCCCGCAACCATCCCCGCCCCCGTTTCGTTAACCAAACGATGCCGGTACGCCGCTTGCAGGCGGCGCCGGCGCGGGGCGGGGTTGTAATCCCGCTCCGTATCTGTAAACCTGAATAAAGCATGAGTAGTACCGATTTATTGAGCGGTAACAGGTAATATTTTTTCAGGATTGGTGAGCATCAATGACCGAGAAACTCCATGACGATACGCACAGTTACGTCGCCCTTCTCGGGTGGAGTTTGAAAGCCATCGACGCAATCGACAGGTTCAACAGAAAATATATTGTTGTCGGGCCTTCATGGGCGCAGGAATACGCAGACGAACATGATATTCCCTTCCTGCGCTGGGAATTCACGCGCTTCAACGAGAATTCGCTGGAGCTTGCCGAGGAACTCGCCGAAATGGGCGTCGAGGTCGCCGTGCCGCTCTATGAGGAGACGGTCGAATGGGCGGGCGCGGTGAACGCCTATCTGCAGAAGAACCCGCGCCTGCTGGGCAAGGCCATGCTGTTCCGCGACAAGTCGCTGATGAAGCGCCGGGCCCAACTTGCCGGCATCCGCGTGGGCATTTTCGAGGAAGCGCACGACCACGAGGACGTGCGCCGCTTCCTCAAACGCGTCAACCAGGCGCTGCTGACGCTCGACGGAGACCCGAACTCGCCCATCCACTTCAAGCCGTTCGACAAGGCGGGCTGCCTGGGGCACCGCGTGATCGAGACCACGACGGATGTGGAACTGATCCGGGACGAGGAATTTCCGGCGCTGCTGGAAAGCCACCTGGACGGCCGCGAATTCGCCTGCGAGGTGTTCATTCACAACGGCAAGATCCGTTTCCTGAACATTTCGGAATATGTTCATCTGGGCTATTCGGTGTTCATTCCCGCCTCGCCCGAACTGGAGAAATTCCGCCCGCAGATCACCAAGGCGATCGAGCATCTGATCGAGGCCTTCGGTATCAATCACGGGCTGATCCATCCCGAATATTTCATGACCTCCGACGGCACGCTCTATTTCGGCGAGGTCGCCTATCGCGTGCCCGGCGGCAATGCGTTCGAACTGATGGAACGCGCCTATGGCTTCAACGCCTATCAGGGCCAGGTGCTGTGCATGGACCCGAAGGCCACGGACGAGGAAATCGAGGCCTTTTTCCCCAAGGAGGTCGAGGATGCCAAGGGGTTTGCGGGCACGTTCCTGGTCTATCCGCGCAAGCGCGTGATCTCCGCAGTGGCCATTCCCGATGAGGTGGAATCGGACGATTACTTCGAATTTCCCGAACTCACCCAGCCGGCGGAAACCAAGGTGGCCAAGCGGGTCGCCTTCGGCAACCATTACGGGTCGCTCTATTTCTTCGGCGACAATCCTGACCGCATGCGCGAACTTCTGTTAAGGATGGAAGAATTCGACTTCTACACCTGATAGGGTTCGGCCCCCGGCGACCGAAACAGGAAGGACATGCGCTCATGGCCGATCCGACGCTGCCCGAAGACGCGGCAAGCGCGGCGGAAAGCCGGACAGCCTCCCGGTTTGCGGCCGCGATGGAGCGGCTGAACGAGGCGCGTCCGGTCGGCAAGCCGCTGCATCAGGGCCGGGTTCTCGATCTCGCCCTGAAGCTGTTCACGATGCCGGGCGGGCTTTACGTTCTGCTCGACTATGCGTCGCGCTTCGAGGAGGCGGGCGTCTTCAACGGCAGCGACTGGGCCAAGCCGCACCGGCTGCAGCCGCGCTTCGTGCGGAACGCCCTGGAAGGAACGCCGCACACCGTGGCGCTGGAGCTTTTGAGCGAACTGCGCTTTCTCGCCATTGCCCGTGAGGAAACGGCCAATCCCGGGCTCACCGCCGGGCAGGCGGGCGAATTCCTGGCCGAACTGCTGGCGCTGAATGTGGACCTGCTGTTCGACCGGCCCACCGAGGCCAGCCGCCAGACGGCAGAACTGCAGGAAAGCGCCCGTTCGGTGCTGCGCTATCTGTCCTCGGAGGTGAAGCCGCAGCGCGTATTCGCCGCCGTGGTGGACGAGGCGGAAGCCATCCTCCGCCAACGGCCGATTTCCGTCGTGGACGTGAAGTCCATGCTCACCCATCTCTCGCTTGCCCGTCAGACCGGCGTGACGCTGCCCGAGAGCCATGACGCGCGCGCGCGCGCGCTCACCGGCGCGCTGTTCGAGCCCAGTCCGCTGAGCGCGGGCGATCCGGGCGTGGCGGCCTATGAGGCCTCCTTGAGCACCGCCACGCCGGCGCAACTGCGCGAGGAGGCGCTTGCC
>JBKHIN010000032.1:0-14020 GCA_046538635.1 Alphaproteobacteria bacterium | reverse complement strand
GGAGTTGCACGCGCGAGCCTGATGCACCACCCTCTCAAAGAGATGCGCCGTGAGTCAAGGCAACCGAAACGAGTTCTTGACCTGCTCATTCATAGTTCTGCTGTTGCGCGTTCAAGGCCGCGGCAACCGGCGCGGAGCGGCTTTGACAAGCGGCACTCAAGCCGCATAAGACTGCGCCGTTCATTGTGACCGGGGCGGAAACCGTGCGCACCAAACTCAAACTGCTTTCATGGCTCATCGACGCAGCGACGCTGCCCGCCGCGGGGCGCACGGCGCCCCTGCCGGGTGACGATCCGGCGCAATATGAAGCACAACGCAAACGCCAGATCGCCTATATGCGCCGCCAGCTTCCCCATTACCTCAGGAGGCTGACATGGAGCCGCGAGCAGGTTCTGGCGGAGCAAACGCGCGCACTGCGCGAAATGCTGCGCCACGCGAAGGAGAATTCGCCCTGGTATGCACGCCGCCTCAAGGGCATCGACGTGGATCGCATCGACGGCGCGACCGTCGATCTCCTCCCCGTCATGACCAAGCGGGAGTTCATGGAGAATTGGGACGAGATCGTCACCGACCGCTCACTCGATTTCGAGAGCGCCTCGCAGCGGCTTGCGGCGAATACGGACGATTTCTACATCGGTAACGGGCATCATGTGGTGGCCTCGGGCGGTTCCAGCGGCTATCCGGGCCTTTTCGCCTTCGACTGGCACGGCTGGTCGGCAATGGCGCTGGGCCCCCTGCGCGGCCTGCTTGCGCTCTCGCTTCACCTGAAGATGTCGCCGCTGGGCACGGGCGCGGTGATCTATGCCGACCGGGCGGGGCATTCCAGCTATTCGCTGGCGCGCACCTTCTCCAGCCGTTCCCAGCGCATCGCCCAGTTTCCGGTGATGCTCCCGCCGGAAGAGATCGTCAGTGGCGTGAACGATGTCAAACCGATGCTCATTTCCTGCTATTCGAGCTATCTGCCCGTGCTGACCGAAGCGCGGCGCGAGGGCCGGCTCAAGGCGAGCCCGAAACTCATCTGGACTTCGGCGGAGCCCCTGTCCGATGCCGACCGTCTGAAGGCGGAGGAAGCTTTCGGCTGCACGGTGGTCAATACCTGGGGTGCGACCGAGTCGATGGGCTCTATGCCCGCCATGGGCCAGCCGGGCATGTACATGTCCGACGACATGAACGTGTTTGAATATATTGACGAGCAGGGGAGGGCGATCGGCCCGGGGGAAACCTCCAACGGTATTCTGATTACGAACCTTTACAGCAAGCTGATGCCCATCATCCGCTACGAACTGTCCGACCAGTTCGTCCTTTCGGAAGAACCTGCCGCATACGGAATGCCCTTTACCCATGTGGACCGGGTCCGGGGCCGTGCGGATGACGTATTCCGCTATGGCGGCATCCCGGTGCATCCGGTGGTGTTCTGGACCTATCTGGACCGGATGGACGGCCTCATCGAGTTTCAGATCCGGCAATTGCCGAAAGGGGCCGACATTCTGGTGGTGACGAGCAAGCCCGTGGACTGGACGGGTGTCATCGGTGAACTGACCGGCGCCCTCCGCCATCTTGGGATCCCGGATCCCGAGGTGCGCATCCGCGAAGTGGAGTCCATCGAACGCCAGGCGATCGGCAAGCTCAAGCGCTTCGTACCTCTGGAGCGCGATGAGGCGGCCGCCTCATAGGTTTTGGACCAGCCGCAATCCTACAAGAACCGCACCCGCTGCGTAGAGAGGCGTAAGGACAGGGCGGACCCGGAGGGCGATCCAGTCGGGAATATAAATATCGCTGACCCACTCGTCCGAACGCTGAAGGCGTTTGCTCCAGGTCTGGAGAATGCACTCATCGCCATTGGCCTGAATGCCCAGCCAGACCACGGCCGGGATTGCGAGCGCCACCCACAGCAGGGGGCTCAGCACGCCGGTCAATCCGGCCCGGAGGGTATAGAGGATTGCCGCGGCGCTCAGCAGAAACACAAGCGTGTGCGTGACCTTGATGGCCGCCAGCATGAGCCGTTCCCGGCGCGTCATGGACTATTCTCCGAACAATGTGCGCTTCGGCGACCCTCGCAAAAGTCGATCTTCCAGCATCTCCAGAATAGAACAGATGAGTTGCTTTCCCGCGATATCCGAAAAGCTTGACCTGGCATCCGCATGCCCGTCCGCACGGACAAGGTGACAGATGGCCGGAAATTCCGCTATGGCTGGACTCCGGAATTCCACATCTCGGATTGGGAAATCTTCATGGCCGCAGACACTGCCGAACCGGGCACCCCTTCCGGCCCTCTCGCCGACGTCCGTGTGCTGGACCTGAGCCGAATCCTGGCGGGGCCCTGGGCCACGCAGATCCTCGCCGATCTGGGGGCCGACGTGATCAAGGTGGAGCGTCCGGGCAAGGGCGACGACACGCGCGGCTGGGGGCCGCCCTTCTATCCGGCCGGGGACGGCAGCGACGGCGACGCCGCCTACTACATGGCCGCCAACCGCAACAAGCGCTCGGTGGCGCTCGACATCACCACGGAAGAGGGGCAGGCGCAGGTGCGGGCGCTGGCGCGGCGCTCGGACATTCTGGTGGAAAACTTCAAGACCGGCGGGCTCGCCAAATACGGTCTCGATTACGCCTCGCTGAAAGAGGTCAACCCGGCGCTCGTCTATTGCTCGATCACGGGTTTCGGTCATAGCGGGCCCTACAGGCACCGGGCGGGCTACGACTATCTCATCCAGGCCATGGGCGGGCTGATGAGCATCACCGGCCAGCCCGAAGGCACCCCCGGCGGGGAGCCGCTGAAAGTGGGCGTCGCGGTCTCCGACCTGTTTTCCGGCATGTATGCGGTGACGGGCATTCTGGCCGCGCTCCACCATGCGCGCCGCACCGGCGAGGGCCAGCATCTGGACGTGGCGCTGCTCGACTGTCAGGCGGCCATGCTCGCCAATCAGGCCATGAATTATTTCGCCAGCGGCGTGCCGCCCCGGCGCATGGGCAACGCCCATCCCAACATCGTGCCCTATCAGGTGTTCGCCACGGCGGACGGTTACGTGGTTCTGGCCGTGGGCAACGACGTTCAGTTCGCCGCCCTTTGCCGCGTGGCGGGGGCGGAGGAACTGGCGCGCGATCCGGCCTACGCCACCAACAAGGCGCGGGTGGCCAACCGGACGGCGCTGATCGAAATTCTTTCCGAACTCATCGCCGGGCGCACCAGCGCCGACTGGCTGGCCGCTCTGGAAGCGGAAGGCGTACCCTGCGGGCCCATCAACGACGTCGCCGCCGTCTTCGCCGACCCCCAGATCAAGGCCCGCGAGATGGTGGTCGATCAGCAGCGCGACGATCTGGGCACGGTGCGAACGGTGGGCAGTCCGCTGAAATTTTCGGCAACGCCCGTCGCCTACCGCCGCCCGCCGCCCGCCCTGGGCGCCGATACCGGGGACGTGCTTGGCGCGCTTGCCGGTGAAAGCGCCGAAACCATGCCGCCCAAGCGCAAGCCCGGCACCATCACATGAAGTCACATCCGCTCGACTGCCCCTGTTCATGCGCCCGCGTGCCCCCTACCTGACCTTTTCGAAGGGATACGGATTACGCGGATCGAAGGCCGGATGCAGAAGGAAGGTTTCGCGGGCCGGCGGCGCTTTTGCCGCGCGGTTTTTTTGGGGGGCGCCGCGCTGGCGCTTCCGGGCGCCGCTCCGGCACGGGCGGCGTCTTCGCTTGCCAAGCAATTCAGCGCCCACACGCCGGGTTCGGAGATCACCGTGGATCACGGCGCCTTCGCCCGCTTCCTCGAAACCTATTTGCAGAATGGCCCCGATGGTGTGAACCGGGTGGCCTACGGTTCGGTCACCGCGGCGGACCGCCGGGCGCTCAAGCGCTACATTGCCGGTCTGGAGGGCACCAGTGTTGCCGCCCTGTCCCGGAACGAACAGTTCGCCTTCTGGGCCAATCTCTATAATGCCGTGACGCTGGACGTGGTGCTGAACGCCTGGCCGGTGGAGTCCATCCTGGATATCAAGCCCACATGGCTCTCCTTCGGACCGTGGAAGAAGGAGCGGGTGTCGGTGGCGGGCCGGGCGCTTTCCCTCGACAATATCGAGCACGACATCCTGCGCGCCATCTGGCGGGACCCGCGCATCCATTATGCGGTGAACTGCGCCTCCGTCGGCTGCCCCAATCTGCACCGGCAGCCTCTCAAGCGCGCAAATTTGAATGACAGGCTGAATGCCTGGGCGCGGGAATATGTTAATCATCCCCGCGGGGCTGCCGTGGATAAAGAGGGCCGTCTGACGGTCTCCAAAATCTACAAGTGGTACGAAGAAGATTTCGGCGGCAGCGAACAGGGAGTCATCGGCCATCTCAAGGCCCATGCCGGCGAAGCGCTGCGGGGGCGGCTTGCCGGTATCCGGGACATTGCGGGCTACGAGTACGACTGGTCGATCAACGCCCCGCCAAACGGAACTGGGGATACGCGTGGCGAAGACTGACGAACCGGAGAAGGGGGACGGAGCGGCATCGCACAGGCCGCGGAAATTCAACTGGCGCCGATGGCTGCCTTTGATGGTGATCGTCACCGCGATGGCGATTGTCTTCGCCCAGGGCTGGCATCAACTGCTGTCGCCGCGCTCCGTGGCGGAAAGCCGGGAAAGCCTGCAGGGTTACGTACAGGCGCATATGGCCGAGGCCCTTGGCCTGTACATGCTGACCTATGCCGTCGTGGTCGCCCTCTCTCTTCCGGTGGCGGCGATCCTGACCATTCTGGGCGGCTTTCTCTTCGGGCCGCTGCTGGGCGGCGGGGCCGTTGTCTTCGCTGCCACCGCAGGCGCAATCGCGGTCTTTCTGGCGGCGAAAACGGCGCTGGGCGACCTGCTGGCGGAACGGTCGGGACGCGTCATCAAGCGAATGCGCCAGGGTTTTCAGGAAAATGCGCTCAGCTACATGTTCTTCCTGCGTCTGGTCCCGGCCTTTCCCCTCTGGCTGGTGAACATCGCCCCGGCATTGCTGGGGGTGCGGCTGCGCACTTACGTGATCGGCACCTTTTTCGGCATTATCCCGGGTACCTTCGCCTATGCCTATGTGGGCGGCGGGCTGGACAGTATTCTGGTCAAGGCGCGCAGCGATCCGGAATTCCAGGCTTGCGTCGCCCGGGAGAGGGTGGGCGAGATCCCTGAGGGTTCCTGTTCGCTGGACCTCGACTTCGGCGATTTCATCACCCCGGAGCTGATTCTGGCCTTCGTGCTGCTGGGCGTGGTGGCGCTCATACCGGCTGTCTGGCGCGCCGTGCGGCGCAAACGAACAACACCGGAATAACGGCAACCGACGCCCTGTCATGGCGCGCAAGCCGGGATCGGTGCAATATGGGCCGCAATGAGGGGGAGAGAAACGTGACGGAGCGGACTGCCGACATTTGTGTCATCGGGGCAGGCTCGGGCGGCCTCAGCGTGGCGGC
Organism: Alphaproteobacteria bacterium; assembly: GCA_046538635.1. GTDB lineage: Bacteria > Pseudomonadota > Alphaproteobacteria > JAJFIK01 > JAJFIK01 > JBKHIN01. The sequence goes on along the minus strand of JBKHIN010000032.1, from coordinate 8,601 downwards.
GGGCGCCGCGCAGATGGGCGCGCGGGTCGTCCTGATCGAAAGGAACATGCGGCCCGGCGGCATCATGGGCGGGGACTGTCTGCACACGGGCTGCGTGCCCTCCAAGGCGCTGCTGGCGGCGGCCCATCAGGCTCATGCGCTGGGCGAGGGGGCGATCTTCGGCGTCGAGCCTCAGCCCGCCGTGGTCGATTTCGTGCGCGTGCAGGAGCACGTCGCCGGCGTCATCGCCAACATCGCCCCCACGGATTCCACGGCCCGGTTCGAGGATCTGGGCGTCACCGTGATCGAGGGGCAGGCCCGGTTCGTGAACAGGCGGGAAGTGGAGGTGGATGGCGAGCGCATCCGGGCCAATCACTTCGTGCTGGCGACCGGGTCCGAACCCGCCGTTCCGCCCGTCAAGGGCCTGGAAGACATCGACTATTTCACCAATGAAACGATCTTCGCCAACGAGGAAATGCCGGACCATCTGGTGGTTCTGGGCGGCGGTCCCATCGGACTCGAACTGGCCCAGGCGCACCGGCGGCTGGGATCGCGCGTGACGGTGGTGGAGATGGCCCGTCCCCTGAGCCGCGATGACCCGGAACTGGCGGAGGCGGTGGTCAACAATCTCCGGGATGACGGTGTCAACATTCTTGCGGAATCCCGCATCGACTCGGTAACCCGCTACGGCGAGCGGCGCATCTCCGTTCAATTGAGGACGGGCGGGCAATCGCAGACACTGGAGGCTTCCCACCTGCTGGTGGCGGCGGGGCGCAAGAGGGTGGTCGACGGTCTCGATCTGGGAGCCGCGGGCGTGCGCTTCTCGGAGGAGGGCATCCGGGTGGACAAGCGGCTGCGCACTTCCAACCGCCGCATTTCGGCCATCGGGGATTGTGTCGACGGCAGCCCGCAATTCACGCACCTGGCCGCGTATCATGCCGGCATCGTCATCCGGAACGCGGTGCTCAAACTTCCGGCCTCGGTGGATATGAGGGCTTTTCCCTGGGTCACCTACACCGATCCGGAACTGGCCCATGTGGGCCTTACCGAAGAGCAGGCCCGGGACCTCCATAAGAATGTGCGCGTCGTCCGCTGGAATTACGAAGAAAACGACCGCGCCCAGACCGAGCGCCGCACCGATGGAATGATCAAACTCGTCGCCAAAAAGAACGGGCGTATTCTCGGAGTTTCCATTGTAGGGCATAATGCGGGCGAGGTGATCCAGCCATGGATACTTGCCATGAGCCGAAAGTTGAAAGTCTCGGCAGTGGCGGGATATATCGCTCCGTATCCGACCCTCGGAGAGTTGAACAAGCGAGCCGCCGGTCAGTTTTATGCGCCAACGATCTTTGGCCCCCTCGTCCGAGCCTATGTCCGGTTCCGCCAGCGCGTCATCTGAACGGAATGCGGACACCGCCAGGCAAGGCTATCCCGGCCGGGTTCTAGAGCCGTTCCGCCGGGCATTCAGGCCCCTGCTTCAGTTCGGCGGCGGCGGCAGGGCGGATTCCCGGGCGCCCATTTCCGGCTTGTCGGCGCGGCTTCTGCTGATGACGGTCATGTTCGTCCTGCTGGCCGAAGTGGTGATTTACATCCCCTCGGTCGCCAAGTTTCGCCGCGACCGGCTTATGACCACGATCACCAATGTCCAGATCGCTGCGCTGGTGCAGGACGCCCAGGGTGACGTACGCCATCACGAGGACCTGGAACGCAATCTCATGAAACGGCTGGGCGTGCTGGCCGTGGTCCTCCAGCGCCGCGACGGGGAAGAGGTTCTGCTTTCCTCCGGTGCGAACCTGCCCACCCCGGAGAGGACGGTGGATATCGGGGGCGGCTACAATCCCGTCGTCTGGATCGGCGAGGCTTTCGACGGTTTCTTCGCTTCCAATGACCGCATCCTCAAAGTCAACTGCAAGGATCGCTGGGACATGGGCGGCCGCCTGATCATCTACATGTATGAGCGGCCGCTGCGTCAGGCGATGCTGACCTATTCGGGCAATATTTTCTGGCTGTCGCTGATCATCGCCGTTCTGGTTTCCGCCTGCGTCTATACGGCGCTTTACTATATCGCCGTAAGCCCCATCCGGCGGATCATCATGTCCATGATCCATTTCAGCGAAAAACCCGAGGACGCGAGCCGCATCATCAAACCCAAGGCCCGGGGCACGGAGCTGGCGGCGGCGGAACGCGCGCTTGCCGGCCTGCAGACGCAGGTTCGCGCCGCCCTGCAACAGAAAAGCCGGCTGGCGGCGCTGGGCACGGCGGTGAGCAAGATCAACCACGATCTGCGCAACATTCTGGCGAGTTCGCAACTGATCTCCGAGCGGCTCGCGGCCATCGACGATCCGACGGCGAAGGCCATGGCGCCCAAGCTCGTGGCGGCGCTCGACCGGGCTACCGCATTGTGCACGAACACGCTGCGTTTCGGCCGCGCGGAGGAACCGCCGCCGGACTTCAAACTGTTCACCCTGCACGATTTGGTCGGCGACGTCGCGACCATGCTCGACCTTCAGGATCAGGACCGCATTTCATGGCGGATGGACGTGGACAAATCGCTCACCGTCTATGCCGACCCCGACCATGTCTTCCGGGTATTGTTGAACCTGGTGCGCAACGCGGTGCAGGCCGTCAATGCCGTCGGCGAAAACCGGGAGCGGAGAGTGTCCCTCCGGGCGAAGGCGGACGGTCCGTGCACAATCATAGAACTTGAGGACACGGGCCCCGGCATTCCGGAGCAGGCCCGCGCCCGGCTGTTCGAGGCCTTCATCAGTACGGCGCGGGAAGGGGGCACGGGCCTCGGCCTCGCCATTGCCGCGGAACTGGTGGAGGCGAATGGCGGGCGGATTGAACTGGTGCGTTCAGATGATCAGGGGACTGTGTTCTGCTTGAGGCTGCCCCGGCAGGAACCGGCCTGATGGGGTGGGACCCGGCAGCCTATCTCCGCTACGATGATTTTCGCACACGTCCGGCCGCGGACCTGCTGGCACGGGTGCCGCTGCAGGCTCCGGCGCTGATCTACGACCTGGGCTGCGGGCCGGGCAACTCGACGGCACTCCTGCGCGCCCGCTGGCCGGAAGCGCGCATCATCGGCATCGACGGTTCCCCGGAAATGCTGGCGCGCGCCCGCCGGGATGGTCCGCAGGCGGAATGGGAAAAGGCCGACCTTTCCTCTTTTATTCCCGGAGAACCGGCGGATTTGCTGTTCTCGAATGCCGCATATCACTGGGTGCCGAACCGGGTGGAGATTTTCCCGCGCCTGATGGATCGGCTGAAACCCGGCGGCGTGCTCGCGGTGCAGATGCCTGCCAATTTCGAGGCGCCCTCCCACCGGGTGATCCGCGAAACGGCCGCGCTGAAGCCGTGGGCGGAACGCTTCGAGGGTATGGACCGCCCCGCCGGGATCGAACCGCCCGACACCTATTACGATCTGTTGAGCGATGCGGCGGCGCACATCGATCTGTGGACGACGGAATATCTGCATCCGCTGACGGGCCCGGACCCGGTGCTGAACTGGGTGAAGGGAACGGCCCTGACCCCGTATCTCGGCCGGCTTGAGGGTACGGGCCTGACGGATGGGTTCCTGCAGGCTTGTGCCGAACGTCTGCGCGCCGCTTATCCGCCCCGGGCGGACGGCGTGACGCTCTTTCCCTTCCGGCGGCTGTTCTTCGTCGCGCCGTTAGTCGAAAAATTGAAGTCTTTCGACGATGAGATGACCTCGGAGGATTGATTCCGGAATAACAGTAATGCGGATTTTTTCGACGCCAATGAGGGGGGAGAACGATGAGGAACCTGTATTTGACCCGTCTGGGGGCAGGTGGACTTTTTCTGGCCACTCTCAGCCTTCAGGCATGCTCTGATGACGACTATGAACCGGTCACGGTTCCCGATGCCGCTGTGCAACTTGCATTCGAGAAAAATCTTGAAAACCTGGGAAGCGCTGCAACGTCAGGGCAGGTGCTGGACGGCAAGCTCGAATTCCGGAGAGGCAAAACCGGCATGGCGCTGTTTGCCGTCGGCGACGGACGCTGGGTAGAGGTCCACCCCCAAGACAAGCTTCGGCTTCGTGGTACGGCAGAGATGTCATTTGATATTCGCCGGGCCGATTGGACAAATCCTTATAAAAAGGGCGCCCTCTCACAAACGGCTGTCGTGCTCAGTGGGCGAACTGAAAGCAGGATTGAGCACATTGGCTTTTCCATCAGGGCTCATAGCCAATCCCTCCAAGTCCGATTCAAGAGCATCGATGGCGAGAAGGTCAGGCTGGCTACGCAGGGAAGGGCAATTTCCACCAGTTGGCACAATATCAAACTGAAAATCGACCGGGAGAACGGCACGACCCAACTCTTTCTCGATGATGTCCTCGCAGCTTCGGCACAATCGGTTCCGCTCGTTCTCGATGCCGGTATCACGCGAATAAAATTCGGGACCTGGTACAAGAAAAATCAGGCGTTCCGGGGGCACATTGATAATTTCGTCATACGCGACCTGAGTGGTTAGGGGGCCTGTTCCCGCACACCGCCCAGCGCTGCGCCTTCCCGACGCGGGTCGGCCGCGCCTGAGAGACCATCCTCCGTGAGCAGAATACCCTGCAGGCTGCTGGTGGTCTCGCCGATCTTCACCTTGTGGCCCCGTTCCTTCAGGGCAGGCTTGAGCGCTTCGATGTTCGTGCCTTTCTCCAGCAGGGTGGGGCCGTTGCGGTTGGCGTGATGGGGCAGGGCGACGGCCTCATCGAGGGGCAGCTTCCAGTCCAGAACAGCGATCAGGGCGTTGACGACGTCAAGCGGAATGCGCGAGCCGCCCGCAGAGCCGATGGCGAATACGGGATTTTTGTCCTTGTCGAACACGATGGTGGGCGACATGGAGCTGCGCGGCCGCTTGCCGGGCTGGGGTGCATTGGCGACCACCCGGCCTTTCTTCATCGGTTTGAAGGCAAAATCCGTCAATTCATTATTGAGAAGAAAACCCGCCGCCATGAGCTGGCTGCCGAAGACCGTTTCGATGGTCATGGTGATGGAGACCACGTTCCCGTCCGCATCCACGATGGAGGCATGGCTGGTGCCGGGATATTCGGCGGAGGTATCCGGCGCGCGCTCCGGCGCTTTCCAGGGCTCGCCCGCTTCCGCCTTGCCCATGGAGCGTTCCGGATCGATGAGCGCAGAGCGCCCCTTGAGATAGGCCTTGGCGAGCATGCCCTGCACCGGGACCTGGATGTAATCCGTGTCCGCCACATAGAGATTGCGGTCGGCATAGGCGAGGCGGCTGGCCTCGGCGACCAGGTGGACGGGTTTGAGCGAGATGGGCTTCATGGACGCCAGATCGAAGCGTTCCAGCATGCCCAGAATCTGCAGCACGGCGATGCCTCCGGAGGTGGGCGGCGGGAATCCGCACACCACCCAGATCCGGTAGGGGCGGCACAGCGCTTCACGCTTCACGGCCTCGTAGCCGCGCAGATCCTCCAGCGTCATGGCGCCGGCATTAACGGGCGCCGTGCGCACGCGCTTGGCGATGGCGCGTGCTACTGGCCCTTCATAGAACGCCTCCGCGCCGTGCTCCGCGATGCGGCGCAGGGTCTTCGCCAGGGCAGGGTTTTTCAGCACATGGCCCACCGGCAAGGGCTTGCCGGCCTCATCCGTGAAATAGGCGGGCGCATCGAGATTATCGGGGGCAAGCGCGAGATACTGCATCAGCATGTGCAGCCGCGGCGAGATGGGAAAGCCGCTCTCCGCCAGCTCGATGGCCGGTTCGAAGAGCCGGGCCCAGGGGAGGTTCCCATGCTCCCGGTGCGCCATTTCCAGCATGGCGACGACGCCCGGCACCCCTACGGATTTCCCCCCGAGCACCGCCCGCCGGAAGGCCATGGGCTTGCCCGCCTCGTTGAGAAAATGTTCCGGGCGCACATAGGCGGGCGCCGTCTCGCGGCCGTCATACGCTTCCAGCTTTCCGTCCTCCGCCGACCAGTGGAGCATGAACGCGCCGCCTCCGATGCCGGACGACTGTGGCTCCACCAGTGTTAGAACCATTTGCACCGCAATGGCGGCATCCACCGCCGAGCCGCCCTCGGCCAGAATCTCGCGCCCGGCCCCGGCGGCGAGTTCGTGGGCGGCGGAAACCATGAAGCCCCCGTCCTCCGGCAGAGGCGCCTGTTCGGCCGGGGCCGTGTGCGGAATCAACAGAAGGAAAATCAGCAGAAACGGCCGGAAGCACTTGAAAAGCATCGGAAAACCTCATGCGGTCGGAAAGGGGGCAGCTTAACGTTTTCCGGGCCGTGGTGAACACCGGCGTTGCCCGCAGCAGTGTGACGGGACGGGGCATGTCCCCCGGGCCCTGCGGGCGTGCTATATCTCGCTCCGGTTACGAACGGGGCGGAAAGACGGAGATGCGGATGTTCGTGCGTGCCGCCGCCATCGCGTTGCTTCTTCCGGCACATGCTGCCGCCGAAGCGCCGCTTGCCGAACGGCTGGCCGGTGCCGACGTTCAGCGGGGCGAGCGCATTGTCAGCAAGAAGTGCGCGGCGGCGTGCCACACTTACGAGAAGGGCGGCAGCGCACGGGTCGGGCCCAATCTCTGGGGCGTCGCGGGCAAGCCGATGGCGCGCCGGGCGGGCTATGGCTATTCCCCCGCCATGCGTGAGCGCGCCGCGCAGGGCGGGAAGTGGGACGGAAAAACCCTCGATGCCTATCTGGCCAACCCCCGGAAATTTCTCCCCGGAACCAGCATGACCTTTGTGGGGCTGCGCAAGGCGCAGGACCGGGCGGACGTGATTGTATATCTCCGTTCCCTGAGCGACGAACCTGAAGCGTTACCGGAAGAGCCATGATTGCCGAATTCGCAGAGGCGCGGCCCGGACCGCGCAACCTCCTGACCGACGTGCAGGGAATGGCGGTGGGGCAGGCCCATGACGATGCGGCCCGGACGGGCGTCACCGTGATCCTGCCCGATGAGCGCGCCGTCGCGGCCGTGGATGTGCGCGGCGGCGCGCCCGGCACCCGCGAGACGGACGCGCTCGATCCCGATTGTCTGGTGGAGGCAGTTGATGCCGCCGTCCTCGCCGGCGGCTCGGTCTACGGGCTCGACGCCGCTTCGTCCGTCACGGCCGAACTGGGCGCCGGAGGGCGCGGCTACCGGCTCGCCGGTTCGAACGTCGTCGCGCCGGTGGTGCCCGCCGCCATCCTCTTCGACCTCACCAATGGCGGCGCCAAGGACTGGGGCGCGCATCCGCCCTACGCCGAACTGGGCCGTCTTGCGCTGGCCTCGGCCGGGCGGGATTTCGCCCTGGGCAATGAAGGGGCAGGGCGGGGCGCGTGCACGGGCGCCTACAAGGGCGGGCTGGGCAGCGCCTCTTTCGTCACGGCGCACGGATTTGAGATCGGCGCGCTTGCCGCCGTCAACGGCTTCGGCTCGCCGGTCATTCCGGGTACGGACCGCCTGTGGGCATGGCCTTATGAGCAGGACGGGGAATTCGGCGGACTGGGGCCGCCCCGCCGGGTAACTGCCCCCGGCTTTCCCGAAGACACCAAGCTGGGCACGCCGGGCGGGGCCCGGCCCGGCGGCAATACGACCATTGGCGTCATCGCCGTCAATGCCGCACTGACGCCGTCACAGGCCCGCCGCCTTGCAGTGATGGCGCAGGACGGCTTCGCCCGCGCGCTCCATCCCGTTCACACGCCGTTCGACGGGGATACGATCTTCGTACTTGCTACCGGCGCGCAGGCCTTGCCCGATCCCGCTCCCCTGGCGGTCACCGCACTGGGCGCGCTGGCCGCGGACTGCATGGCCCGCGCCGTCGCGCGGGGCGTTTACGAAGCGGCGTCGGACGGGGGTGCGCCCGGTTATCGCAGTGTCTTCGGCGTATAGCCGGTCAATAGAGGGTCTTTCATGAGGCAGGCTCCGGGGTGGGCGGAAGGACAAGCATAGCCGCCTCCCGCCGGTGCGGAAGGCGGTGGAGCGTTCGCAATGCAACAGGCGGTGAGTACATGCGCAACGATGTTGCGCCCGCCGCTGATATCGCCTATTCCCCGCGGGTTCGGAAGTTAACAGAGCAGGAAAACGGATGAAGTGCGGCGTTCCTCATTGGCCCTTGCGCGAGCCTGTGGAGGGCGCCTATCTGCCTCCCTGGCCTGCGCGCTTCCGGCAGACGCCGCCCTCGCGCCTGCGCGCGCTGTGGGAACTCTGGGGGCAGGATCACGGCTTTCTGCGCTCTGTCAGCCCCAACCGGCACCGCCTCTCCGGCAAGATGTACCGCTCGAGCCAGCCCGCGCCCTATCAGATCGCGCGCCTGGCGAAGCGCGGTCTGAAGACCATCGTCAATCTGCGCGGCCAGCGGGACTGCGGGTCGTACTATCTGCAGATGGAGGCCTGCCGTAGATGCGGGGTGGAGTTGGTCAATTTCCGCGTCAAGTCGCGCGAGGTGCCGGACCGGGACACGATCTACGGCGCCAGGGACCTGTTCGAGGCAATCGAATACCCAGCGCTGATGCACTGCAAGTCCGGCGCGGACCGGGCGGGCATCGCCAGCGTGCTCTATCTCTTCCTGCATGAGGGCGTGCCGATGGAGAAGGCGCGCAGGCAGCTCTCCCTGCGCTACGGCCATATCCGGCAGTCAAAGACCGGCGTTCTGGATTATTT
>JBKHIN010000184.1:0-6485 GCA_046538635.1 Alphaproteobacteria bacterium | reverse complement strand
GACGTGCTCGACCCGGCGCTTCTGCGCCCCGGCCGTTTCGACCGGCAGGTGGTCGTGCCCAACCCGGACATCATCGGCCGCGAGAAGATTTTGAAAGTGCATATGCGCAAGGTGCCCGTGGCGCCGGACGTGGACCCCAAGGTGATCGCGCGGGGCACGCCGGGCTTTTCCGGCGCGGATCTCGCCAATCTGACGAACGAGGCGGCGCTGCTTGCCGCACGGCGCTCCAAGCGCGTGGTCACCATGGCCGAGTTCGAGGACGCCAAGGACAAGGTGATGATGGGTCCCGAACGGCGCTCGATGGTCATGTCGGAGGACGAAAAGCGCCTCACCGCCTATCACGAGGGCGGTCACGCCATCGTGGCGCTCAACGTCGAAGGCGCCGACCCGGTGCACAAGGCCACCATCATTCCGCGCGGCCGGGCGCTGGGCATGGTCATGCAGCTTCCGGAGGAAGATCAGCTCTCCATGACGCTGCAGCAGATGAAGGCGCGGCTCGCCATCCTCATGGCCGGGCGAATCACCGAGGAGATCGTTTTCGGCCACGATAAGGTGACGTCCGGGGCGCAGTCGGACATCGACCACGCAACCCGGCTGGCCCGGGCGATGGTCACGCGCTGGGGGTATTCGGACAAGCTGGGCAAGGTGGCCTATGGCGAGAACCAGGAGGAGGTGTTCCTGGGCCATTCGGTTTCGCGCCAGCAGAACATCTCGGAGAAGACGGCCCAGATCATCGACGAGGAAATCCGCCGGCTGATCGACGAGGCCTATGACAAGGCCAAGCAGATCCTCACCGAGAAGATCGACGATCTGCATACGCTGGCTCAGGGCCTGCTCGAATACGAAACCCTCTCCGGCGAGGAAATCAAGGCGCTGCTGCGCGGCGAGAAGCCCGAGCGCGAGGATTACGACGCCTTTCCGCCGCCCGAACCCGAAGGGCCGGTGCCCTCCGTGCCCGAGACGGGGCGGCGCAAGAAGAAGGGCGAGGAACCGGCGGACGGCTTCGGCGGCGCCGACCCCGAGCCCCAGGGCACCTGATCTCGGCGGGGCCACCGGCCCCGCTTGCCCTTTCCCGGAGCCGAATGCCCCGCGGCTGGGGCAAACAGGTGGCTTGCAAATTACAATAAAATGCATATCCTATGTCGATGGTCCTGCCGGGAAAGGTATGAATCCCATGAACGCCGAAACCATCGATCACGCCGGGCTCGTTCGCCTTGTCGAGGCGGGGGCGGTACGCGACGCCCATGTGGTGGGCCGCCCCGGCGGCTGGTCCGTTGTCGTCCGGCACGACTCCGAGGAGCACGCGCTCGCCGCCCAGCGGAGCAAGCGCGTGCGCGTGTTCCGGCGCATGGAGACGCTGGTCAACTATCTCAGGGACATCGGCATTCAGCGCTTCGACGTGGACGCCGCCGGTTACGAGGCGCAGGGCGGGGAACCGCGCCGCCGGCCGGACCGGGCCGAAGCCCTGCGCCAGGCGCATGAAGCCGCCGCCTATGACCAATGGTTCCGCGCCGAGGTGGAGCAGGCCCTGCGCGAGGCCGACGATCCGAATACGGAGTGGGTTCCCCATGAGGTGGTGGTGGAAGAGATGAAGCGTGAGCGGGCCGAATTGCTGGCGCGCATCAAGGCCGAATCCGAGTCCGGAGGCGAGTCCGAGTGAGGCTCGTCTGGCTTCAGCGGGCGCGCGCAAATCGGAAAAACGCCATTGCCTGGATCGCTCGCGAAAACCCCATTGCCGCCGTGAGCCAGCTTAATGAAATTCTACTGCAAACGGGCAGGCTCGCCGAATACCCCGAGATGGGCCGCCCGGGGCGGCAGCGCGGCACCCGCGAACTCGTGGTCAACCGCACGCCTTTTATCATCGTTTACCGCATCCGGCCGCGCGCGGGGCGCATCGAAATCCTGCGCGTGATGCACGGTGCGCAGCAAAGGCCGGAAGGGTGAGCCATGCCCGTTTCTCCCGGTTCCTCCCTCCCCCTCTATGACCGCATCGGCCGCACTTATGACTATGGCCGCCGGGCGGATGCGCGCATTACCGGTCCGCTGGCGGAACATCTGGGGCCGCCGGAGGCGGGGGCTGTGATCGACGTCGGCTGCGGCACGGGCAACTACACCGCGGCGCTGGCGGCGCGAGGCTATCGGATCACTGGGCTCGACATTTCCCCCCACATGCTGGGCAAGGCCCGCGCCAAATCGCCGGAAACCTCCTTCGTGCGGGGCAGCGCCATGTGCCTGCCCTTTGGGGACGGCGCCTTTCCCCGCGCGATGTGCACGCTGGCGGCCCATCATTTCCCCGGCAAAACCGCCGCCTTCCGCGAAGTGCGCCGTGTACTGAACACCGGACCGTTCGTGCTCTTCACCGCCTTCGCCGGGCAGATGGAGCGCTACTGGCTCAAGCGCTATTTCCCGCAAACCATGGCGCGCGCGCTCCGGCAGATGGGTTCCGAAGCGGAATGGCGCGCGGCCCTGGCCGCGGCGGGCTTCGGCGAAGTCGAGAGCTTCGCCTGGGAGGTGCCCGAAGACCTTGCGGATCTGTTCTGGTATTCCGGCAAGCACCGGCCGGAACTCTATTTCGATCCCGCCGTCCGCGCCGGCATTTCGGCCTTCGCCAATCTCGCCGATGAAGCCGAGGTGGCGGCGGGCCTCGCACGCTTGCGCGCCGATCTTGACAGCGGGGCCTTCGCGGAGGTCCTCGCGGAAGCCCGGCACGAGGGCGGCGACTATGCCTTCGTCGTGGCCCGCCCGGCGGTGTGAACCGGCCCTTGCCCCTGTCCGCATCCGCAAGGGAGTGGTATGCAATCCGGCCTTCACCGGAGATGGCGAATGGAACCGTCCGAAGATCAGCAAAATCCCGTAATCGCCGGCCTCAGCCTCGACCGGCCGCGCCTCATGGGCATCGTCAATGTCACGCCGGACTCTTTTTCCGACGGCGGACAATTCGCCGATGCCAGGGCCGCGGCGGATCACGGCCTGCGCCTGGTGGAAGAGGGGGCGGATATTCTCGATATCGGCGGCGAGTCCACCCGCCCCGGCGCCGATCCGGTCTCCGAACAAGAAGAGATGGACCGCGTGCTGCCGGTGATCGAACGGCTGGCGCGCGAGACCGAAACGCCCATTTCCCTCGACACCAGAAAGCCCCGCGTCATGGAGGAGGGAAGCCGTGCGGGCGCCGCCATCTGGAACGACGTCTCCGCGCTCACCCATGCTCCGGACAGTTTGGAGACGGCGGCGCGGCTGGCCTGCAAGGTCGTGCTCATGCATGCGCAGGGCGATCCCAAGACCATGCAGGACAATCCCGTCTATAACGACGTAGTGGCCGAGGTGCGCGATTTTCTGGCCGCGCGCTTCGATGCCTGCGTGAGCGCGGGCATTTCCGCCGCGCGGCTGATCGCCGATCCGGGCATCGGCTTCGGCAAGACGGTGGACCACAATCTAACGCTTCTGAGAAATCTGCGCGCCTTCGAAAGCCTGCAAGTTCCCCTGCTGGTGGGGGCCTCGCGCAAGCGCTTCATCGGCACGCTCTCGGGCGGCGCCCCGGCGCACCGGCGGCTGGGCGGCTCCGTGGCGGTGGCCCTGTGGGCGGCGGCACAGGGCGCGCATGTCCTGCGTGTGCACGACGTGGCGGAGACGCGCCAGGCGCTGAATCTCTGGCAGGTCATCACCCGGGGTTGAGGGCGCGCGCGAAAGCCCCCATAAACCCCGCTCCGTCTGTTATATTCGGGCGCAGTGCAGAGGGAGCGATGAGCGCACGAAGTTACTTCGGGACCGACGGCATTCGGGGCACCGCCAACCGCCGGCCCATGGACGCGGAGACCGCGCTGCGCGTGGGGCTCGCTGCGGGCAAGGTGTTCACGCGCGGCGACCACCGCCACCGCGTGGTGATCGGCAAGGATACGCGGCTGTCCGGCTACATGATCGAACCGGCCCTGCAGGCGGGGTTTACCGCCGTGGGCATGGACGTGTTTCTGTTCGGGCCGCTGCCCACACCCGCCGTCGCCATGCTCACCCGCTCGCTGCGGGCGGATCTGGGCGTGATGATCTCCGCCTCCCACAACAGCTACCAGGACAACGGCATCAAGCTGTTCGGCCCCGACGGCTACAAGCTGTCGGACGCGCGCGAGGCCGAGATCGAAAAGCTCATGGAAAGCGGCCTCGACGAAGGGCTCGCCGAGTCCGAGCGCCTGGGCCGCGCCAAGCGCATCGACGATGCGGGCGCGCGCTATATCGAATTCGCCAAGGCCACCTTCCCCAAGCAATTACGGCTCGACGGCCTGCGCATCGTGGTGGATTGCGCCCACGGCGCCGCCTACAAGGTGGCCCCCGCCGTGCTGTGGGAGCTGGGCGCGGAGGTGATCCCCATGGGCGTGGAGCCCAACGGCTTCAACATCAACAAGGATTGCGGTTCCACCTACACGAGGCCGCTCTCGGAACGCGTGCGCGAATACCGCGCCGATATCGGCATCGCGCTGGACGGCGACGCGGACCGGGTGGTGATCTGCGACGAACGCGGCAAGCTGGTGGACGGGGATCAGCTTCTGGCGCTGGTGGCCTCCTCCTGGCAGGGGGAAGGCCGGCTGTCCTCCGACACGGTGGTGACGACCGTGATGTCCAATCTGGGCCTGGAGCGTTTTCTCCGGGACCGGAAGCTCAAGCTGCTGCGTACCCGCGTCGGCGACCGCTACGTGGTCGAGGAAATGCGCACGAAGGCGATCAATGTGGGCGGCGAGCAGTCCGGCCATATCATTCTGAGCGACTTCACGACCACGGGGGACGGGCTCATCGCCGCGCTGCAGGTGCTCGCCGTGCTGGTGGCGAGCGAAAAGCCCGTCAGCGAGGTCTGCCATCTGTTCGAGCCGCTGCCGCAGGTGCTGGAAAATGTACGTTTCGCCAACGGCATGCCCCTCGACATGCCGGAGGTCAAAGGCGCCATCGAGGCGGCCGAGGCGGACCTTGGCAGGAAGGGCCGAATCGTGGTGCGCAAGTCGGGAACCGAGCCGCTGATCCGCGTCATGGGCGAGGGCGAGGACGCGCGCGAGGTTCGCAAGGCGGTGCAGGGCATCGTGAACGCCATCAGGGCGGCGGATGCGTAATGAGAAGCGAGTGGAGAGAAGCGAGGAGCGAGACTGCTCCGCATTTCCTGCGTCTCTTCCCGCCTCTCGCTCCTCTCCACTGGCTTCTCGCTTACAGTGACAGGTTTGGTTGAAATGCCGGGGGATTCCAGTAAACCGCGTATCCTGATCGTGGCCGGATCGGATTCCGGCGGCGGCGCAGGCATACAGGCCGACATCAAGACGGTGACCATGCTGGGCGGCTATGCCGCCACGGCGGTAACGGCGGTCACCGTGCAGAACACGAAGGGTGTCGAAGGGGTCCATCCCATTCCCGCCGATGTGGTGGCCGCGCAGATGCGCGCCGTGCTCACCGACATCGGCGCGGACGCCGTCAAGCTGGGCATGCTGCACGATGCGGAGGTCATCGCCGCCGTCGCCCGCACCCTGGACGACGAGGCGCCCGGCGTTCCCGTCATTCTCGATCCCGTCATGGTGGCCAAGGGCGGCGCGCGCCTGCTGGACGAGGCGGCCGAAACGGCGCTGCGCGAGGAACTGCTGCCCCGCGCCCGGCTGATCACGCCCAATGTGCCCGAGGCGGAGGCGCTGACCGGGCTCACGATCGACAGCGTGGACGCCATGAAAAAGGCGGGCGAGCAGCTTAAGCGCGAGGGCGCAGGCGCCGTGCTGGTCAAGGGCGGCCATCTTCAGGGAGACACGGTTTCCGACATTCTGGTCTCGGAGGAGGGCGTGGAAGTGTTCACCGCGCCCCGCATCGAAACGCGCCATACCCACGGCACCGGCTGCACGCTGGCCTCGGCGCTGGCCGTTTATATCGGCGGCGGCGCGCCGCTGTCGCGGGCGGTGGTCAAGGCGCGCGCCTATGTGCTGGAGGCGATTCGCCGGGCGCCGGGTCTGGGCGGAGGCCACGGGCCGCTGGAGCATGCCCATGTGCTGGCGCCGGAATGAGGCGGCGCGGCCGGTACGCTCGAAGGGGTACTACTCGCGATAGGCCCTTTTTCCTTCATCAGCCCGGGCCGCGCGTGTACTCTGGCCGCCCCGGCAAGATGCGAGGCGAGTCGGGAAAGGCAGCGGCGAAAGGCCGCTCGGTGGGTGAGGTGACGGGGACCCGGAGGTATAGTTGACGGCGGAAATCCTGGTCATGAACCGTTCGGCGGTGGCGCTGGCCGCGCAGGGCGGTCTGAGCGCGGGCTATGGCCCCGACCCGGCAGTGACGCGCGACAGCGCCAAGATTTTTCCGCTGTTCGAAGGCATGCCCGTGGCGCTGATGATCTACGGGCGGGCGGACCTTCTGGGCCATCCCTGGCAGTCTCTGATCACCCATTATCTGGAGAACTCCGACCCGCCGGACGCCAAGACCATCGGCGACTGGGCGGCGCATTTCTTCGCCTTTCTGGACGACAATGTCTGGATGTT
>JBKHIN010000183.1:0-6488 GCA_046538635.1 Alphaproteobacteria bacterium | reverse complement strand
GGATAAAGCATCTCGAAGAAAAATTGCCGACCGTTACCGGATACATTGAAAAAATTCGATCAATGACTATGTGGTTCGCGATTATCGCTACCATCAGCGGAGCCGCTTTTTGCCTTGGTTGTTTTAATCTCTTTCTTATTCCGTTCATCAATTGAGCAAACCGGCCGCTTGGCGGCTGCGGTCGAATTCCGGATAACTCCCCCACAGCGATTTCGTCTTCAAAGCCCCCCTTCCTTACCCCCCATCAAACCCGCTAGGCTTCTCCCCGGCGGGGACCGTTTGTGACCGCCAGTGGGGAGGTGCGTGCCGTGTTCAGGTCCAGTTTCGTCATTATCATTTTGCTTGTCACCGCCGCCCTCGCCGCCTGCACGGACGGGCCGAAGGATGCGGAGGAGGAAAAGAGCTTTGAAGCCGCCACCGAAGGCTACACCCGCACCCAGGGCTTCCTCGATCTCTATACAAAGCCGGACGAGGCGAAAATCCTCGCGCTGTTCCCCGCCCCCGCGGCGGACGGTACGCTGCTGCGCGCCATTCACGCCACGCGGCTGACCTCGGGGCTGGGATCGAACCCCATCGGGCTCGACCGGGGCTGGGGGAATTCCGGGCAGGTCGTCCGTTTCCGCCGCATCGGCGGCAAGGTGGTCGCCGAGGTGGAAAACCACCGCTACCGCGCCACGGCCGATGCACGTCTGGAAAAGCAGGCGGTGCGGGACTCCTTCGCCCGTTCCTTCCTGTGGTCCGCGCCGGTGGAGGCGGTCTCCGGGGACGGACGGATTCTCGTGGACCTGTCGGGCCTGCTCACCACGGACGTACTGAACCTGGCGCGCCGGCTGACCGAGGAAAAGGGCGAGGCCTTTACGCCGAACGCGGAGCTTTCCATGCCCGAGGCGGGCGCGGCGATGGCGTTTCCCGACAATGTGGAACTCGACGCCCATCTCACCTTCACCTCCGCCGAGCCCGGCCCGGAAGTTCAGGCCACCGCGCCCTGGCCCAACGCCGTGACGCTTACCGTGCACCATTCCTTCGTGCGCCTGCCGCCGCCGGGCTACCAGGCGCGCAAGGCCGATCCGCGCGTGGGCGCGTTCACCCTCGATTATTACGACTATTCCGCGCCCCTGAAGGCCCAGGTGCTCCAGCGCGATGTCACCCGCCACCGCCTCGAACGCGGCGAACCGGGCAACCCGGAGGGCGGCGTGAAGGAGCCCATTGTCTTTTATGTGGACCCCGGAGCGCCGGAGCAGATCCGCAAGGCGTTGATCGAGGGCGCCTCCTGGTGGGCGGAGGCCTTCGAGGCGGCCGGTTTCCCCGGCGGTTTTCGCGTGGAGCTTCTTCCTGAAGAGGCCCACCCGCTCGATATCCGCTACAATGTCATTCAGTGGGTGCACCGGCAGACGCGCGGCTGGTCCTATGGCGGCGGCGTCATCGATCCGCGTACGGGCGAATTCATCAAGGGCCATGTCATTCTGGGCTCCCAGCGGGTGCGCCAGGACCGGATGATTTTCGAGGGGCTTGCGGGCGCGGGCAAGAGCGGCACCGGCGCGCCGGACGACCCGGTGGAACTTTCGCTCGCCCGCATCCGCCAGCTCGCCGCGCACGAGGTGGGGCACGCCCTCGGCATCGGCCACAATTTCGCGGCCTCGGCCACCGGCCGCGCCTCGGTGATGGACTATCCCGCCCCCTGGGTGGTCGCGCGCGAAGACGGCACGCTCGATTTTTCCAGGGCCTACGACACCGGCATCGGGGAGTGGGACAAGGTTGCCGTGAAATGGCTCTACGGTGCATTCGATCCGGAGACGGAAGAGGCGGAGCTGAACCGCATCGTGGCTGAGGCGCGGCAAGCGGGCCTGCTCTACATCGCCGACCGGCACGGGCGGGGCGTGGGCACTTCGCACCCGCTGGCCGCCATATGGGACAACGGCAATGATCCGGTTGCCGAGCTTGCCAATGTCATGGAGGTGAGGCGCATCGCGCTGGAGAATTTCTCAGAGTCGGTTCTTGCCGAGGGCCGGCCCAACGCCGCTCTGCGCGAGGCGATCGTGCCCATCTATCTCTATCACCGCTATCAGCTCAACGCGGCCGCCAAGTCATTGGGCGGCATGGCGTTCCGCTACGGCAAGAACGGGCGCGATGATCCGCACACGGATATCGTTCCGCCCGCGCGGCAGCGCCGTGCGCTCATGGCGTTACTGGAAACCCTGGACCCGGCGGCGCTCGACATCCCGGACCGTATTTTGACGATGATGGAACCGGACGCCTTCGGCTTCGGGGAGCCGGGGAAAAGCGAAACGCTCGCCTCGCGCAGCGCGCCGGCTTTCGATCTTGCCGCCGCCGTGGAAACGGCCGCCGATCTGACCTTCGCGGCCCTGCTCGATCCCGAGCGCGTGGAGCGGCTGGCCCAGTTCCATGCCCGCGACCCCGGAATGCCGTCGCTCGGGCAAGTGCTCGACTCCGTGGAGGCCGCCATATTTGCATCCGATACGGACGGCCGCAGGGGCGAGATCGCACGGGCCGTGCGCGGGCGTTACGTCTTTGCCCTGATGGAACTGGAAGGAAAAGCCGTTTCGCAGTCGGTGCACGCCGTGCTGCGCGCGCGGCTCAAGTCGCTCCAGCAGAGGTTTGCGCAGGCGGACGGCCTGCCGCCGCCCGAGGCCGCCCACCGGGCCCTGCTGGCAAGCCGGATCGAGGCGCATCTGAACCGTCCCGCCCCTGAGCGGGAACCGCCCGTCGCGGGCCCCGAAACGCCGCCGGGCAGCCCCATCGGCGCCCGGGAGTCCTGCTGGCATTGTGAGTGAGGCGGCGGCGCGCCCCGTGCCTTCGTGTGAACCGCCCGGGCTGTTCGGCATGCAACCGGGTGTGGGGAATTTCCAGAGGGTTGCGGCCCGGGAGGAAATCACTCCACCAGCACGCCTCTGGGCACGGTGATCGCCACCGTCTCCCGGCCGCGTTTCACTTCGTAGGTGACCTGCGACCCTTCCCGGTAGCCGCCGGCGGGCGGGCAGCCGCGCGTGAATATGTTCCGTCCGTCTGCGGAGACAATCAGATCGCCCGCGCGCAGCCCGGCTTTCTCCGCCGGACTGCCCTCGAGCACGGTGACGACCTGAAGGCCGGCCGGGCGCGGCCGCAGCAGGGCGCCGGTATCGTTGAGCGGGCTCATCTCGATGTCCGAGCGGCGGGATCGGCGCAGGCGCACGCGCTGGTATCGCTGGTCGAAGGTGACGGCGAAGTGCCTGAGGATGCCGCCGCCCATGAGTTCGGTCTCGTCCGGGGTCAGATAAACCAGCGGGTTCTTGATCCGGTGCCTGCCGAAACCGATTTCGCCGTCCATGCGCCCGGCCTTGCGCTGCTCCAGGGTTCCGGTGTGCGCAAATACTCTGACCGGCAGCGGGCGCGTGCGCCAGCGCATGTTCTCATGCGCACGCAGGGCGAAGGTGGACGAGGAGCCCGTATCGATCAAAACCTCGTGCGTGCGCTTTCCCGCCCGGATCTTCAGCCAGGGCCGCCTGTCCGGGCCCCGCGCTTCGAATACCTCGCGGCCGTCGGCCGGCGGCAGGGTGCCGCGCGAGATCTGAAGCCGCTGATTGGGATAATCGGCCGTGAGCAGAAAATTGCGAAAGGCGGTGAACCCCAATATGCCGTCGAAGGGCTCGCCCAGCGCCCGGGCCAGATGGTCCATCTCGCGCGCACTGGCGGTCAGCCGCTTGAAGGTCAGCGGCCCCGCCCGCGCGTCCTTCAGGCTCACCCGGTCGCCCGCCTTCACGGTGCCCTCCGAAATGCGCGCAACGGCGTCCGGATCGACGGAGGTGATGCTCGCCCCGCTGTCGAACAGAAAGGTCAGTTCCCGGCTTTTGCCGCCCGCCTTGCCGGGCAGTGTCAGCGGCACCAGGAAGAACGGCCCGCACATGCGGCTGGGCACGGTGTAAATACCCGGCCGGTTCACGAGCGCCGCTTCCTCGCCGCGCACGGGCGAGGCCAGCACCACCGCCGTCAGAACACAGATCAGACCGAGCCGGCACATGCGCACTTTCCGCCCCCTCACGGTGATGGCGCCGCTCCCTGGGCAGCGCGTTCAAAATCCTGTGAAGATCAGGGTAAATCAAGGGCGTATGCCGCGTCCACCTTCCCGCTTCCGTTCTGCCTACCCGCCGTTCACCTCCTCCGCGGCGCCTTTTTCCCATTCCCGGATGGCGGGCAGGCACCAGATCGTCTCCATATATTCGGCCGCCGCGCCCTCCACGTCGACGCAATAGGTGCGGAAGCGCGAGACCACCGGCGCATACATGGCGTCGGCAATCGAAAAGCGGCCGAAGAGGAAGGGGCCCTGCGCGCCGTAGGCCGTCCGGCATTCCGTCCAGATGCGGATGATACGTTCGGTATCCCGCGCCACCGCCTCGCCGGGCGGGGTGCCCATTACCCGGTTGACGAAGTCCATGGGCATGATGCTGCGCAGGGCGGCGAAGCCGCTGTGCATTTCCGCCGAGACGGCGCGCGCCATGGCCCGGGCGGCCGTGTCCTCCGGCCACAGGGATTTGTCCCGGTGCTGCTCGTTCAGATATTCGGCGATGGCCAGGCTGTCCCAGATCGTCCCGTGTGGAGTCTTGAGCGCGGGCACCAGGCCCGAGGGCGAGTGCGCCAGAATGCGCTCGCGCGTATCCGCGCCGCGCAGCCGTATCTTTTCCTCCGTGAACGGGATCTCCGCCTGGCGCATCAGGAACCACGGGCGCAGCGACCAGGAGGACAGGTTCTTGTCGCCGATGACCAGGGTATAGACGTAATCGCTCATGACTCGGTCCTTGCTGCCGGGTCCGGGTGCGGGCGCCGCACGATTCCCGCCCGGAAAGTCGGGCGGCGCATTGCCTGTCCGTTCGTTGTCTGCTTTCTTCCGGGGAACGTCTCCCGCGGCGGACGAGACAACGGCCGGGGAAGCCGTTTCGCGGCTTCGTCGCGCCAGACCATATCCGAAGCCCGCATGACACGAAAGGCGGAACGCCCGTGAAGGATCTGTTCGTAACCGGCGATGCCGGAAAGGTTGTCCCCATAGAACCGGTTTCCCTGCGCGCCTTCCCGGGCTGGCTGGAGGCGCAGACCCCCGTGATGCGGGAATGGGCCGCGCTGCACGCCTTCGCCGGCGAGGCGGGCCAGATCGTGCCCGTGGGCGGGGCGGAGGGCGCGTTGACGCGGGTGGTGGCCGGAACCGGCGAGGAGGACACTCTCTCGCTCGCCGCCCTGCCGCCCCTGCTGCCCGAGGGCAATTATGCTCTGTCCACGGAGCTTGACGAACGCACGGCGCCCCTGGTCATGCTCGCCTGGTGCCTGGGCGCTTACGCCTTCGACCGCTTCAGGAGTGAGCCCCAACGCCGCCCGTCATGGCCGCGCCTCCACGTCCCGGCCGGGATGGAGGCGCTGGTGGCGCCCGCCATACGGGAAGCCGGGGCGGTGTTCCTGACGCGCGATCTGATCAACACGCCCGCCGAGCAGATGGGCCCGGCGGAACTGGAACAGGCCGCGCGCGACCTGGCGGAGGAATTCGGCGCCACGGTTTCCGTCACTGCGGGCGACGATCTGCTCAAGGCGCGGCTGGGGCTGATCCATGCGGTGGGCCGGGCCTCCACCCGCGCCCCGCGCCTCATCGATCTGACCTGGGGCGAAGAGGACGCACCGCGCCTCACGCTCGTGGGCAAGGGCGTGTGTTTCGACACGGGCGGCCTCAATCTCAAGCCCGGCGGCTCCATGGCGCTGATGAAGAAGGACATGGGCGGCGCGGCCCATGTTCTGGGGCTCGCCCGCCTGGTCATGGCGTCAGGCCTGCCCGTGCGCCTGCGGGTGCTGGTCCCGGCGGTGGAGAACGCCGTTTCGGGAAACGCCTTCCGGCCCGGCGACATTCTCACCAGCCACAAGGGGCTCACCGTGGAAATCGGCAATACCGACGCCGAGGGCCGTCTGATTCTGGCCGATGCGCTCAGCCTCGCCGACGAGGAAGCCCCCGACATGCTCATCGACATCGCCACGCTCACCGGCGCGGCGCGCACGGCGCTGGGGCCCGAACTCGTTCCCTTCTACACGTCCGATGACGCCGTGGCGCACGAGGTGGAACAGGCCGCCGCCCTCCGGCAGGACCCGGTCTGGCGCATGCCGCTGTGGCGGCCCTACGAAGCGTGGCTGGAGAGCCCCGTCGCCGACCTCAATCACATTGCCGACAATCCGATGGCGGGTTCGGTCATCGCGGCGCTGTTCCTGGGCCGCTTCGTGGAGCACGCAGGAAGCTGGACGCATTTCGATATCTATGGCTGGCAGCCCTCCGCCCGCGCCGGGCGGCCCAAGGGCGGCGCGGCCCAGGCCATCCGTGCCCTGTTCGGCGTGCTCGAACGGCGCTACGGAGCGGGCGCCGGGCCCGCCAGGCCGCAGGAAACGGAAAACCGCCGCCGGCAGGTTTCCGGCGGCGGTTCCCCGGGCTGACGGCGGACGGACTCACGTCAGCCGCCCTTCGGAGG